>NZ_JBDPNJ010000029.1:0-31587 GCF_039770665.1 Paracoccus sp. SSK6
CCGCCGAAAGCCGGCGCGAAGCTGCGCGGGTCGGCTTCGAAGCGGCTGCGATTCTCCTCGCTGGCGAAATGCCAGACCTTGCCCTTCCAGGTGGTGGCGATGTCGCCGCGTCCAGGAAGGGCGCGGCCGCTTTCCAGAAAGCCCACGGCATCGAAGCCGTCGATGGCCCAGTCCTGGGCAAGGGCCTGGGCGGCAGGGGCGCAGGCAAGCATCACGGAAAGGATCAGCGGTTTCATGGGCCGGACGGTTTTTTCAGCAGGACGCCTAGATGGCAGCGCCCGCCCCGATTCTCAACGCCCGCGTGCAGATTGTCGCAGCGATGTGATCCTTATGCCCTGCTGGCGGCATAAAGCGCCACCGCCGCCGCGTTCGAGACGTTGAGCGATCCGAAATCCGCCGCAAAGGGAATGCGCGCGACATGGTCGCAGCTTTTCATCGTCAGATCGCGCATCCCCGGCCCCTCGGCCCCCAGGACCAGGCAGACGGCCCGCCCCGGCAGGGTGCCCAGCAGGTCGGGCAGGGGCGTGGTCCCGGTCCCGTCCAGGCCGATCAGCGTGAAGCCCATGCCTTTCAGTTGCGACAGCGCCTCGGCCAGGTTGGGGACGCGCAGATAGGGCTGGCGCTCCAGCGCGCCGGACGCGGTCTTGGCCAGGGCGCCGGTTTCGGGCGCGGAATGGCGGGCGGGGGCGATCACGGCGCGGGCGCCGAAGACCTCGGCCGACCGCAGGATGGCGCCGATGTTGTGCGGATCCGTCACGCGGTCCAGCGCCACGAGCAGCGGCCGTGTTTCGCCCGCGGCTTCGCGCAGCGCCACGTCGCTGAGCCCGCCCCATTTCAGCGGACGCACCTCCAGCGCGGCGCCCTGGTGGACGCTGTCGGGCGCCAGCGGCACGGCACGCCCGAAGATGCGGGGATCGGTGATCTCGGGCGCCATGCCGTGCAGGTCGCCCAGCCGGTCCAGGGCGTTGGGTGTCACCACCAGCCGCAGCTTGTCACGCCGGGGATTGGCCAGCGCGTCGCGCACGGCGTGCAGGCCGAACAGCCACACCGTTTCCGCCGCGGCCGCGCGGCGCGCCCGTTCCTTGTCGATCACCCATGTGGGCTTCTTGGGCTTTCCCGGTTGTTCGGCCATGCGCAGGATCCTTGTCGCTTGGCCCTTCATGGCGCGCATGGCCCGTCGGACGCAAGGCCCGGAAATCCGCTTGACGCCCCGTCCCCGGCCCGCTAATGACCCCCCACGCCGAGAGCGTTCGGCGGGCGACGTGCTGCAAGGTGCGGCAGCGGACTGTAACTCCGCCGGGGAGACCCATGCCTGGTTCGATTCCAGGGTCGCCCACCATTTCCCCCAATCTCAAGTGCTTGAAGGCTGGCTTCATCTGGTGCGCCACATAAGTGAGCCACAAGGATGCGCCTTGCCGGCTATTTGAGCCGTTCCCGACACGGGGTCTTTTACTTCCGGTGGCCGATCCCGGCGCGGCTGCATCCCGCCCGGCAGCGCAGCCATGTGCGGCTATCGCTGCGGACCCGCTGCCCGGCCACGGCAGAACGGTTGTCCCGTGTATTGGGGCTGGCTGGACAATCCGCGATTGAGGCGGCATCTGCCCGGGGTATGAGATACGATGAGATCAGGAGGCAGGTGGCCCAGCACTTCCAAGAGCAGCTAGCTCGGTTCAAAGCTGGCGTGATGGAAAGCGGCCCGCCTGACGCAGATCGCCAAGTGCTGATGCGGAACATCCGCGTCATGTTGGGCCGGAACTGGTCTGCTCATGCAGATCAGATAGGGGCGGATCAGGCTGCGCAGCAGGTGCGGGCGTTCTGTGAGCATCGCGGGATTGATCCCGACAGCCTTGCCCCGAATGTGCGGCAAGGGCTGAATGAGGCGCTGATGCATGGCGTCGGTGCGTTCTGGCAGGAGGCTGCCGGGTTTCTGGACAGCTTGGAACGGTTCGATTTGAACCCCGCACTCCCGGCAGCGGCTGCGGCTGATCCTGCCGATGCCCCGCCACCCATGTCAGCTATCAGGATGTGCTAGCGGAATACCTGACGGAGTTGCAGCGAACAGGGCAAGTCAGGGGAAAGACAGCAGACAGCAAGCGCGAGGCGCTAGCTTTGTTGGGCGAGATCACGGACCGCAAGCCCGTTGCCGCCATGACCAAGGCCGACGCCAGACGGGTGAAGGACGTACTGCTGCGCTATCCCAAAAACCGGAACAAGATGGCCGCTACCAAAGGCAAGCCGCTGTCTGACGTGCTGGACCTGCCCGGCGTGGACACTATCGCCACACGTACCGTTAACGCGTATATCAGCGCCTTGCAGACTTTCTTTGGCTGGGCCGTATCACACGGTCACGCTTCCGAGAACATCTTTGACGGCACAAGAGTGAAGCTGTCGAAGCGCGCTAGGGACGATGGCAGGCAGGCTTTCACCGACGATCAGTTGAAGCTGCTGTTCATGCATCTTACCGAGAACCCCGATAGACTGGTGCGCAATCAAGATCACAAGTGGATCAGTCTCATTGGTATGTTTACCGGATGCGGTTGAACGAGATAGCCCAGCTTGATCTTGCTGACATGCAGCAGGGTGACGACGGGTTGTGGTTCATTCGCGTGACCGATGAGGGAAGCCCGAACAAGCGCCTCAAGAACAGCGCGTCCCACCGCCTTGTCCCGCTGCATGACCGCTTGGTTGCCGCTGGACTGCCCGCGTTCGTGGAGGATCGCCGCAAGAGAGGCAGTGCGCGCCTGTTCCCTGCGTTGTCTTACAGCACACAGAACGGTTATGGCCGCAATCCGGGACGATGGTTCAACGACAGCCTATTGCCTGCGCTGGGGATGCAGGATGCGGGCTGGTGTTCCACAGCCTGCGGCATACCGTGGCGACTAAGCTGGCTCGGGCCGATGTTCCCGACACACAAGTCAAGGCTGTGCTGGGCCATGAGCAGCAGGGCGTTACGTTCAGCACGTACTTCCATGGCTTCCGGCCTGCGCAACTCAAGGCGGCAATCGACAAGTTCGAGTTCTAAGGATCAGCGGGTCATCTGGCTATCGTCGCTGCCTGCTGCCTAGATGTCCCATCCCTTCGGCTTGCGCTTCTCTGGTGCAGGCGGGTTGCCGATCTCGATCACGGTTGAGCCGTCAGGACGCAGGGCAACCGCACTTGGCGTCAGGCCGCATTGCTGGATCAGCCGCAACGTGTTCTCGATCTGCCGTGGGTGCGCCCGCACTGTGCGGCGGGGCTGTGAGGCAGGCGGGGCCACGTCCGCAACAACCGGCACGGTGCACAGAAGCTGCACAAGGGCTGCCAGTGCCGCCTGCATGTCATCGGGGGCGATCTGGTTCACCGGGGGCACTGCCTGCCGGGATGCCCGGCCATCCAGCCTTGCCAATCCGGGGTGATCCGGGTCGGGGAACTGATCCAGCACGGCATCGCTTGTGGCAGGACCGGCATCTTCGGACCCCATGGGGAAGCCCATCGCAGCCAGATCATCCTCCAAGGTTTGCCCGGTGTTCTGCCCGGTCGGCTGCGCAGGATGGGCGGGCCGGTTGGTATTCCAATGCTGCTTCATATCAAGATGCCTTTGGTAGATCCTGTGCGGGCCGTACAGCGCCCTTGTCGGTTTCAGGTAGTCGGGTAGCGGCAGGATGCCTTACAGGCACCACAGGCGCAGCAGGGCGGCGCTGTAGCAGGGCTAATCCGCAGTCGGCCGCACGGCGGTAGAATAGCTGCCGCAGGGCGCGCTGGTGGAAGAACTCAATGCCGCACTCGGCTGCCCTGCTGGCAATGGCATCGTGCAGCCATGAGTTCGTGACGGGCCGGGCATCCAGTGTACACCAGACAGGGGCCGATTGTCGGACTGATCCGGCACTGCGAATATTTCATGAGCCGCCAAGCCTACAAGCAGTCTTATCGGCTGCTCGACCAAAACATGGTTTTCTTTGAGAATGAGGCTGATTACTGGGAGGTTCGCAGCAGGCTGGCAACGGCTTGTGGTCACGTAGCACGCGCTCGGGACAGCGAAGCGCGGGCACAAAGCCTGCGCACTGCATGAGCTTGCTGGCCATGATGCAGCCCGCGACGATTATTTTCCGCACTTCGCATACGTCCGCCGGACACTTCACGTCCGCCGCTGCCACTGAAACCCCAGAACGCCTCAGAAACATCGTGTACGGGATTTGTACGGGCTGATCCCGGATCCACCAGTTTTGTTCGCGTAAAATTCTGCATCGAAGCTTTTCGGCGGGATAACGAACGGACCTAAGTTCATAACTTTATTAGGCAATCTGGTGACCCCGACAGGACTTGAACCTGTAACCTGCCCCTTAGGAGGGGGCTGCTCTATCCAGTTGAGCCACGGGGCCGCCACAGTCCTTTTGACCGCAGATGCGCGGTTTGGCAAGGTTGTCGCGGTGGGTGCCGTCCGCTAACATCGCGCAAAGACCTGATCCCCGGTGCCCGATGAATGCCCCCAGACCCCGCCGCCCCCTGACGCTCCGCGATGTATCCGAGGCATCGGGCGTATCCGAGATGACTGTCAGCCGCGTGTTGCGCAACCGGGGCGATGTCTCGGCGGCGACGCGGGAAAAGGTGCTGACGGCGGCGAAGACGCTGGGATATGTCCCCAACAAGATCGCGGGCGGGCTGGCCAGCCAGCGGGTGAACTTGGTGGCGGTGGTCATTCCGTCGCTGTCGAACCTGGTCTTTCCCGACGTTCTGGGGGGCGTGTCGGCCGAACTGGACGATACCGGGCTGCAGCCGGTGATCGGCGTCACCAACTATTCCCCTGCGCGCGAGGAAATGGTGCTTTACGACATGCTGTCCTGGCGACCCTCCGGCGTGATCCTGGCGGGGCTGGAACACAGCAAGGCATCCCGCGCCATGCTGGCCAATTCCGGCATTCCGGTGGTCGAGATCATGGACGTGGACGGCGAGGGGATCGACACCGTCGTGGGCATTTCCCACCGCCGCGCGGGGCGCGAGATGGCCGCGCGGATCCTGACTGCGGGCTATCGCCGGATCGGCTTTGTCGGCACCCACATGCCCGAGGATCACCGCGCCCGCAAACGCCTGTCGGGCTTCGAGGAAGGCCTGGCCGAGGCGGGCGTTTCCCTTGAGGCGCGCGAGTATTACCAGGGCGGATCGTCGCTGCTGAAGGGGCGCGAACTGACCGAGCGGATCCTGACCCGCGCGCCGGATCTGGATTTCCTTTATTTTTCCAACGACATGATCGGGGCGGGCGGGCTGCTGCATTGCCTGGACAAGGGCTATGACATTCCGGGCCGGATCGGGCTGGCGGGCTTCAACGGCGTCGATCTGCTGGAAGGGCTGCCGGTGCGGCTGGCCACGACCGATGCGCGGCGCGTCGATATCGGGCGGCGCGCGGCGCGGCTGGTCGCGGGCAAGGATGCCATCCCAGAAGGGCGCATCGTCGCGCTGACGCCGACCTTCCTGCCGGGCGATACCATCCGTGCGGCATGACGCCGCTTGCGATGGGGCAGGGGCGTGATTAACTCTGCCGCCATGCGTATTCCCTTTCTTGACCGTCTGACGAACAAGGGCCCCCGCGTGTCGGTGGTCCGGCTGCATGGCGCCATCGGCATGGCCGGGCGCGGCGGCGCGCTGTCCGATGCGGCGCTTGCCCCGGTGATCGAGCGCGCCTTCCGCAAGGGCAGGCCGGTGGCCGTGGCGCTGTCCATCAATTCGCCAGGCGGATCGCCGGTGCAATCATCCCTGATCGCGGCACGAATCCGGCGGCTGGCGGATGAGACGAAGACCCCCGTCCACGCCTTTGTCGAGGATGTCGCGGCGTCCGGCGGATACTGGCTGGCCTGCGCGGGGGACAAGATCTGGGCCGACGAAAGCTCGATCCTGGGGTCCATCGGGGTGATCTCGGCAGGCTTCGGCTTCCAGGATCTGATCGCCCGCTGGGGGATTGAACGGCGCGTGCATACGGCGGGCCGGTCGAAATCGACGCTGGACCCGTTCCGCCCCGAGCGCCCCGAGGATGTCGAGCGCCTGCACGACGTGCTGGAACCGATCCACCAGGCCTTCAAGGACCATGTGACCGCCCGGCGCGGCGACCGGCTGGCGGGCGACCGCGACCTCTTCACCGGTGAATTCTGGGCCGGGCGCCAGTCGGTCGATCTGGGCCTTGCCGACGGCATTGCCCATCTGGTGCCGCAGATGAAGGCGCTTTACGGCGACAAGACCCGCTTCGTCGTCCATGCCCCCCGCCAGTCGCTGTTCCGCAGGCTGGGCCTGTCGGCGGGCACGGTGCTGGATGCCGCACAGGAACGCGCGGCCTTTGCCCGCTTCGGTGCCGGGGGATGAGCGTCCGCATCGTCATCCTGTTCCTGCTGGTCATGGTGGCGCTTGTGCTGCTGCGCGGCCCGGCCTTTCGCCGGGGAGTGGGGCGGATGCTGGGGATCCGGCCAACGCGTCGTCCGGCCCGGCGCCGCGACTGAAGCCGATCTGACCCGACGGCATTTGTCCCCGGTCAGGTAAGATCCGTCAAGCAAGGGGCTGAAACTGCGCAAGTTTCGTCAATCGGCAGCGACCATAAAAATTTTCTTTTTGAAATCAAACGCCTGAATCTGTGCCTAAAAATACGGCAAAGTCATGGCAGTGTAACATTTACTGGATGGAACCCGTCAGGCTCACAGGACATCCACAAAATTATCCACAGCGCCGGTGGACAGCTTGCACCTTGCAATCGCGCCGGGGAACTTGCAGCCCGCCATGGGAATCACTTTCTTGACCGACATGACCCAAGACCTGCCCCCAGAGACCAGCCCAAAGACCGGCCATGCGCTGATCCAGGACTATCTGCGCCAGCTTGACCGCAGCCCCGGCGTCTATCGGATGCTGGATGCGCAGGGGGCGGTTCTCTATGTCGGCAAGGCGCGCGACCTGCGGGCGCGGGTGTCGAACTATGCCCGGCCCTCGGGCCATTCGGCGCGGATCGCGCGGATGATCCGCGAGACGGCCTCGATGATGTTCCTGACCACGCGCACGGAAACCGAGGCGCTGCTTCTGGAACAGAACCTCATCAAGCAGTTGAAGCCGCGCTACAACGTGCTGCTGCGCGACGACAAGTCCTTTCCGAACATCCTGGTCGCCAAGTCCCATGCCTATCCGCAGATCAAGAAGCATCGCGGGGCGAAGTCGGAAAAGGGCGATTACTACGGCCCCTTTGCCAGCGCGGGCGCGGTGAACCGCACGTTGACCCAGTTGCAGCGGGTGTTTTTGCTGCGCAACTGCACGGACGCGACCTTCGAATCCCGCACGCGCCCCTGCCTGCTGTTCCAGATCAAGCGGTGCAGCGCGCCCTGCGTGGGCCGGATCAGCGAAGCCGACTATGGCGCGCTGGTATCTGACGCCGAACGCTTCCTGCAGGGCAAGACGACCGCCATCCAGGCCAACCTGGCCCGCGACATGGCCGAGGCGGCCGAGGCGATGGAATACGAACGCGCTGCCGCGCTGCGCGACCGGATCAAGGCGTTGACCGCCGTGCAGTCGGTCCAGGCCATCAACCCCAAGCGCGTGGCCGAGGCCGATATCGTCGCCCTGCACATGGAAAGCGGCCAGGCTTGCGTGCAGGTCTTCTTCATCCGCGGCAACCAGAGCTGGGGCAATCGCGATTTCTATCCGCGTCTGGGCGGCGTGGAATCGCCTGCCGAGGTGATGCAGGCGTTCCTGTTGCAGTTCTATGACGACAAGCCGCCGCCCCGGATGATCCTGCTGTCGCATGCGCCCGATGAGCCTGACCTGACCCGGCAGGTTCTGTCCGAACGCGCCGCCCGGCGCGTCGTCATCGGTGTGCCCCAGCGGGGCGAGAAGTTCGAGCTTGTGGAAAACGCGCTGCGCAACGCCCGCGAAAGCCTCGCGCGGCGCATGTCGGAAAGCGCCACGCAACTGCGCCTGCTGGAAGGCGTGGGCGAGGCTTTCGACCTGCCCGCACCCCCGCGCCGGATCGAGGTTTACGACAACAGCCACATCATGGGCACCAATGCCGTGGGCGGCATGATCGTGGCGGGGCCGGAGGGCTTCATCAAGAGCCAGTATCGCAAGTTCAACATCAAGGGGGCCGAAATCACGCCCGGTGACGACTTCGGCATGATGAAGGAGGTGCTGTCGCGCCGCTTCACCCGCCTGCTGAAAGAGGATCCCGACCGCCAGACGGAAGCCTGGCCCGACCTGCTGCTGATCGACGGCGGCGCGGGGCAGGTGGCTGCCGTGGACGGCATCCTGGCCGAGCTGGGGGTCGAGGACATCCCCATCGTCGGCGTCGCCAAGGGCATCGACCGCGATCAGGGCAAGGAGGAATTTCACCGCCCCGGCCGTGCGCCCTTCGCGCTGCGCATGAACGACCCGGTCCTGTACTTCATCCAGCGCCTGCGCGACGAGGCGCATCGCTGGGCCATCGGCACCCACCGCGCCAAGCGCGCCAAGTCGGTGATGGCCAATCCCCTGGACGAGATCGCGGGCATTGGTGCCGCCCGCAAGCGCGCGCTGCTGGCGCATTTCGGCAGCGCCAAGGCGGTCAGCCGCGCGGGTCTGGCCGATCTGCAGGCGGTCGAGGGAATCTCGGCCGCCATGGCGCAGAAGGTTTATGACCATTTCAACGCCCGAGGCTGACGCGGCACCGCAGCGCGCCCGAGAAAATCGACCGGATTGATGTGGAATTATTTCCTGAACTTTGCAGGCGGGCGGGAACATCAATTCGGCTGCTTGCCCTAGCGTAAAGGATAAGCCGTGCCTTTTCAGTGGCTTGATCCTTCTGGGCTTGCCTTGCCTGCCAATCCGCCGCGATGCGGCACTGGCCGTACGGTATCTTGCTACCGCTCCTCTTGTGCAACATCACGCTAAGGTTGTGACTTGCTCAACCCAAGGAGGCCCTCATGCCCCGCGTGCTGGAACACGGCGCTGACTCACGGACCCCTGCGCTCGATCTGCCGAAGACCTTCGACACTGGTGACTGGGACGAGTTCAAACCCCACCTGACCCGGCTGGAGGCGGTGGTCACGGACGACTACATCTCGGGCAGCGACCCGGTCATCTGCGTGCGCGACGAGGATGGCCGCAACTGGACGGTCGAACTGGCCGGCCGGGCCCGCAATACGGAAATCGGCCTGACGGCAGGCGCGGCCCTGCCGGGCGATCCGGTCTGCGTGATCGGCCGCCGCACCCGCCATTTCGGCGAACAGCGCATCAAGGCCGTCCACCTGACCATCGCCGGCCGCCCGTTCGAGCTTTATCCCGGCGCCCTTGGCTGACGGCAGGATTGGCGGGCGGGATTGACCGGGGGGCGGCGCAAATCAGTGCGCCGCCCCTTTCCAAGTCCGGCGGCACGGACTAGCTTGCCCTCATGCGCTGGACAGTCCCGAATATCCTGACCCTTCTTCGGCTGGTCGCGGCTCCCGCCGTGCCGCTGATGTTCCTGTATTTCACGCGCCCCTGGGCCGATTGGGCGGCCTTGGCGCTGTTCCTGCTGGCGGCCATCACCGACTGGTTCGACGGCTATCTGGCGCGAAGCTGGCAGCAGGAAAGCCGCTTCGGCGCGGCCATGGACCCGATCGCGGACAAGGCCATGGTGGTGATCGCCATCGTGGTCATCACCGGCTATTCCGGCATGAACCCTTGGCTGATCCTGCCCGCCACCCTGATCCTGTTCCGAGAGGTCTTCGTGTCCGGCCTGCGCGAATTCCTGGGATCGAACGCGCGGCTGCTGAAGGTCACGAAACTGGCCAAGTGGAAGACCACCACCCAGATGGTCGCCATCTCGGTCCTGTTCCTGGGCACGGGGCTGGCCTATGTCGAACATGGCCGTCCGCCGCGCGTGGGCGAACCGGGGCTGCCGTGGTTCTCCTCCTCCTGGGCGGATCTGGCGACGCAGGTGGGGCTTTTGCTGGTCTGGATCGCGGCGATCCTGACGGCTTGGACCGGCTGGGACTATTTCGTGAAATCGCGCCCCTATCTGCGGGAACCGGGCCATGACGCTTGACGTGCTGTATTTCGCCTGGCTGCGCGAACGCATCGGCCAGCCACGCGAACGTATCGACACCGACGCCGCCACCGTCCGCGAGCTGATCGCAGACCTGGCCGCCCGCGACGACTGGCACGCGGCGGCCTTCGCGGACCTTGCCGCCGTCCGCTGCGCCGTGGACCAGCAACTGGCCGATCTGGACGCCTCCTTGGCTGGCGTGCGCGAGGTCGCCTTCTTCCCGCCCATGACCGGGGGTTGATCCCATGTCGGCCCGTGTCCAGACCGCCCCCTTCGACCTTGCCGCGGAACTCGCGGGCTTCGGCGCAGGGGCAGGGGCCATCGTCACCTTCACGGGCGTGGTGCGCGACGACACCGGCACCATGACCGCGCTGGAGATCGAGCATTACCCCGGCATGACCGAGCGCGCGCTGTCGGACTATGGCGCACAGGCCGCAGAACGCTTCACCCTCACCGGCTGGCGCATCGTCCACCGGTACGGACGCCTGGCCGTGGGTGAGCCGATCATGATGGTCGCCACCGCCGCCCGGCACCGCCATGCCGCCTTCCAGGCCGCCGATTACCTGATGGACTGGCTGAAATCCCGCGCCCCCTTCTGGAAGCGCGAGATCGGCCCCGACGGCGCCGCCCGCTGGGTAGATGCCAAAGCCAGCGACGAGGACGCCCTGTCGCGATGGTAGGTCCGCTGGTCCGGCCGGAATTGCGCGCCTGGACCGCCAAACGGTCCGAGGCCCTGGTGGCCGCCGCGATCCTTCTGGCCGGGCTGTGGCTGGCCCTGCGCGGCGGCTGGTTCTTTGCCGCAGTAGGGGGGCTGGTCCTGCTGGTGGGCCTGTCCCTGCTGATCGGGGCGATCCGCAGGCTGCCCTTCCGGCGCGGGATCGCCGCCCCCGGCATGGTCGAGGTGGACGAGGGCGCCATCCGCTATTACGGCGCCGCCGTCCTGGGCGGGGAAATCGCCCTGCGCGACTTGGTCGAAATCCGCCTGCTGCGCCTGAAGGGCCAGGGCCATTGGCGTCTGCGCAGCGCGAATGGAGAGGCGCTGCTGGTCCCCGTCGATGCGGCGGGATCGGAAGCCCTGGCCCATGCCTTCACCGCGCTGCCGGGCCTTGACATGGGCGCGGTTTCTGCCGCCCTGGCCCATGTCGCGGACCAGCCGGACGCCGTGCGCACCGTTTGGCGGAGGCGGGGTTGAGGCGGGTTGACTCGGCCCCCGCCGCTTGCCACCTGTGACCGGCAAGAACCAGAAAGGCCTCTCGCATGTCGATACCACAACAGGGCGGAGGCCCGATCGAAAGCCGCGACCAGTTGGCGGCCTATATCGCCAGCGGCGAAAAGCCGCGCGATGCTTGGCGCATCGGGACCGAGCACGAGAAATTCGGCTATGACAAGGCGAACCTGCAGCCGCTGCCCTATGAGGGCGCCTGTTCCATCCACGCAATGCTGACGGGCCTGCAGGAACGCTTCGGCTGGGTTCCCGTGTTGGAACAGGACAAGCTGATCGGCCTGGAGCGGAACGGCGCCAATATCAGCCTGGAACCCGGCGGGCAGCTGGAACTGTCGGGCGCGCCGCTGGAAACCATCCACCAGACCTGTGACGAGGTGAACCAGCACCTGGCCGAGGTGAAGGAGATCGCCGACCGCATCGGCGCGGGCTTCATCGGCCTGGGGGCGGCGCCGATCTGGTCGCAGGATCAGATGCCGATGATGCCCAAGGGGCGTTATCGGCTGATGACCGACTACATGGACCGGGTCGGCACGCTGGGCAAGCAGATGATGTACCGGACCTGCACCGTGCAGGTGAACCTGGACTTCGGCAGCGAAGCCGACATGGTTCAGAAGATGCGTGTGGCCTTGTCGCTGCAGCCCGTCGCCAATGCGCTGTTTGCCAACTCGCCCTTCCTCGACGGCAAGCCCAATGGCTGGAAAAGCTGGCGGGCACATATCTGGCAGAACTTGGACGCCGCGCGCACCGGGATGCTGCCCTTCGTCTTCGAGGACGGCTTCGGCTACGAGGCCTGGGTCGATTACGTCCTGAACGTGCCGATGTATTTCGTCTATCGCGACGGGAAATACATCGACGCCCTGGGCCAGTCCTTCCGCGACTTCCTGGATGGCCGCCTGCCCGCCCTGCCGGGCGAGGTGCCCACCCTGTCCGACTGGGCCGATCACATGACCACGGTCTTCCCCGAGGCCCGCGTCAAGAAATACATCGAGATGCGCGGCGCCGATGGCGGCCCCTGGCGCCGCCTTTGCGCGCTGCCCGCGCTGTGGGTCGGGCTGATCTATGACCAGGGGGCGCTGGATGCCGCTTGGGATCTGGTCAAGGGCTGGGATCACGAGACCCGCGAAGGGCTGCGCCGCGAAGCGGGAATTCACGCGCTGCAGGCCAGCGTGAACGGCATCCACATGCAGGATCTGGCGCGCGAGGTTCTGGCGATTGCCGAACAGGGCCTGAAGAACCGCGCCCGCACGGGTGCGGGCGGCCTGGTCCCGGACGAGACGCATTTCCTTAACGCGCTGAAGGAAAGCGTGGACAGCGGAAAGGTCATGGCCGACGAGCTGCTGGAGAAATACCACGGCGAATGGGCGGGCGACCTGACGCCGATCTATTCCGAATATTCCTATTAGGCGCGGACAAGGCCGAGCCCCGCGACGGGCCTGCCATGGCTGTGCCTACCCGCTTTCCGGCGGTCCTCAGCCAAGGCCGGACGCACGACAAAATGACCGGGGAAGGCTTGAAACCCACCGACGGCAGTGGCACCCCCATGGCAAAAATGGCTGGAAGGAACAGCACGGATGAAGGCGGATGTGATGGTGTGGGTGCAGCGGATCGTCGGCGCGGTCTTTGCGGTGGGCGTGGTCTCGCTGATCGGGGCTATCGCCACGCAGGTCGGCCAGGCCGAGGGATGGCCGCCGCTGCCGATCTTCTTGGGGCTTCTGGGGATCGTGGCGCTGATCCTGGCGGCCGGGGCTTGCCTGGCGCTGATCTCGCTGGCGATCTCGGCCCGGCGCGGGTCCGAGGCGCTGCGCCGGATCGCGGCGCAGGGGGCAGCGGCACCGGCCGCAATCAAGGCCACGCCTGTCCGCGTCTTCAGCCAGACACCCCTGCGCGAAGTCGTGACCGAGCCGCAGCCGGAACCCGCCCCCAGCCGTCCCGCGCGCCCCGTGGGCCGCGCCCTGGTGGCCGAGCGTTAACCCTTTTTCCCGATCCGGGGCTCGGTCCCGTCCAGAAGGCGGGCGATGTTCGCCCGATGCCGGACAAAGATCAGCACCGCCATGAACAGGCTGACGGCGATCAGGTCGGCGCGGCCCAAGCCCCAGGCGAAGACCGGCGACAGGGCCGCCGCCAGCAGGGCCGACAGGCTGCTGATCCGGCTGACAAGGGCGGTCAGCAGCCAGATGACGCAGGCGATCAGGCCCAGCGGCCAGTGCAGCGCGATCAGCGTGCCCAGGAAGGTCGCAACCCCCTTGCCGCCCTTGAAGCCCAGCCAGACGGGGAAGCAATGGCCCAGGAAGGCCGCGCCCCCCGCCAGCATCGCCGCCGTGTCGCCGCCGAAATGGCGCGCGATCAGCACGGCGATGGCGCCCTTGCCGGAATCCAGCAGCAGGGTCGCCAAGGCGGCAGGCTTGTTGCCGGTGCGCAGCACATTGGTCGCGCCGATATTGCCCGACCCGATCTTGCGCAGGTCGCCCAAGCCCAGGGCGCGGGCAATGACCAGTCCGAAGGGGATGGAGCCCAGCAGATAGCCGAAGAGGGTCCAGAAGGTCAGGATCATGCGTCACCTCCGAACACGCGGCGACCCGCGACCCAGGTGCCGATCACCCGGCCCTCCATCCGCGCGCCGTCGAAGGGGGTGTTCTTCGATTTCGACAAGAGCCGGAAGCGGTCCAGCACGAAGGGCGCATCCGGGTCGAACAGCACCAGATCGGCAGGGGCGCCCGGCGTCAGCCGCCCGCCCGGCAGGCCCAGCCGTTTCGCGGGGTTCAGTGACATCGCCCGCCACAGTTGCGGCAGCGACAGCCCGCCCTGATGGTAAAGCCGCATTGCCGCAGGCAGCAGCGTCTGCAGGCCCACCGCGCCGGGGGCGGCGGCCTCGAAGGGCAGGCGCTTGGATTCCTCGTCCTGCGGGGTGTGGAAGCTGGCGATCACGTCGATGACGCCCTCGGCCACGGCCTGAACCATGGCCAGCCGGTCATCCTCGGACCGGAGCGGCGGGGTGAAGCGGAAGAAGGTGCGGTAATCCCCAACGTCATATTCGTTCAGCGTCAGGTGGTGGATCGAAATCCCCGCCGTCACGTCCAGTCCCGCATCGCGCGCGCGGCGCAGGGCGGGCAGGGCACGGGCCGTGGTAATCTGGTCCGCGTGCCAGCGGCAGCCGGTCATCGCCACCAAGGCCAGGTCGCGGTCCAGCCCGATCACCTCGGCCATGGGCGAGACGGCGGGGATGCCATAGATCGAGGCGAACTTGCCGCTGGTGGCCGCCGCCCCGCGCGACAGGCCCGCATCCTGCGGATGGCCCACGATCAGCGCGCCGAGCCCCCGCGCATAGGTCATGCAGCGGCTGAGAAGGCGCGTATCCGCCACCTGCCGCACGCCATCGGTGAAGGCCACGGCGCCCGCATCGGTCAGGAAGCCGATCTCGACCATCTCGCGCCCTTCGCGGGCCTTGGTCAGGGCGGCCATGTGGCGGATGTTGACGGCGGCATCACCTGCGCGGCGGGTGACGAATTCCAGCGATTCCGGCGTGTCGATGGGCGGCATTGTATCGGGACGCGCGACGATGGTGGTCACGCCCCCTGCTGCGGCGGCAAGGCCCGCGCTGCGGAAGGATTCCTTGTGCCGCTCGCCCGGCTCGCCGATCTTGACGCCCCAGTCGATGATCCCCGGCGCCAGGACGCGGCCGTTGCAGTCGATGACGGTGGCACCCTCGGGGGCGTCGGCGTCGATGCCTTCGATCACGCCATCGCGGACCAGCAGGCTGCCAAGGGTATCTGTCTGCGCCTCGGGGTCGATCAGGCGGGCGTTGGTGAACAGCGTCGCGGTCATACCATCACCCCCGCCGCCGCTCGGCCCCGTTCGGCGCGCAGGTTGCGCGCCAGCAGGTCCAGCGCGGCCATGCGCACGGCCACGCCCATCTCCACCTGGTCCTGGATCACGCTGCGGTTGATGTCGTCGGCGATGGTGCCGTCGATTTCCACGCCCCGGTTCATGGGCCCCGGATGCATGACGATGGCGTCAGGCGCGGCGCAGGCCAGCTTTTCGGCATCAAGCCCGAAGCGGTGGAAATATTCGCGTTCGGACGGGATGAAGCCGCCGTCCATGCGTTCCTTCTGAAGCCGCAGCATCATCACCACGTCGGCACCGCGCAGACCTTCGCGCATGTCCTCGAACAGTTCGACCCCCATCTCTCCCGCGCCCGCTGGCATCAGGGTCGCGGGGCCGATCAGGCGCAGGCGGTTTTCCATCTTGCCCAGCAGCAGCAGGTTCGACCGGGCCACGCGGCTGTTGGCGATGTCGCCGCAGATGGCGATGGTCAAGCGGTGCAGCCGGCCCTTGGCGCGGCGGATGGTCAGCGCGTCCAGCAGCGCCTGCGTCGGATGCTCGTGCCGCCCGTCGCCCGCGTTGATGACGGCGCAGTTGACCTTTTCGGCCAGCAGGTTCACCGCGCCGCTGTTCGGATGGCGCACCACCAGCAGGTCGGGCTGCATCGCGTTCAGCGTCAGGGCCGTGTCGATCAGCGTCTCGCCCTTTTTCACCGACGATTGCGCGACGGCCATGTTCATCACATCCGCCCCCAGCCGCTTGCCCGCCAGTTCGAAGCTGGCCTGGGTGCGGGTCGAGTTCTCGAAGAACATGTTGATCTGGGTCATGCCTTGCAACGCGTCGGCGTGCTTCACGGTGCGGCGGTTCAGGGCGACGTAATCCTCGGCCAGATCCAGAAGGGTGACGATCTCGGGCGGGGAGAGGTGGTCGATGCCAAGCAGGTGGCGGGCGCGGAAGGTCATGGGCGGCCTTTTGGTCGGGTCGCCTGTTCTATCGCAGATGGCAGGTTGTGCGGCAAGCGGGGCAGGGGGCTGCCTGCCCCCCGCGCGTGCCGCGCGTCCCCCGGGGATATTTCGGCACAGAAGATGTTAGGTCTGGCGTGGCTTGCGGGCGGGCAGTTCGGCCATGATCCGGCGCCGCGCTTCCGGCGACAATCTGGACCAGGCGGCGATTTCGTCCAGGCTGCGCCAGCAGCCGGTGCAAAGCCCGGATGCGGGGTCGATCACGCAGACCTTGATGCAGGGGCTTTCGGTCATCCCCGCAGATACCGCAGCCGATCCAGCGCGCCTTGCAGGATATAGCCCGCCGCCACCTGGTCGATGACTTCGGCCCGGCGCTTGCGGGATGTGTCGGCTTCCAGCAGCGCGCGTTCGGCGGCGACGGTGGAGAGGCGCTCGTCCCAGAAGCCGATGGAGAGATCCGTCAGCCGTTCCAGGTTGCGGGCGAAAGCGCGGGTCGATTGCGCACGCGGGCCTTCGCTGCCGTCCATGTTGCGCGGCAGGCCCAGGACCAGCCCCACCAGCCCGCGATCCTTGGCGATGGCCAGCAGTTCGGCGGCATCCAGCGTGAACTTCCGCCGCCGGATCACCGTCAGCGGAGAGGCCACCTGCCGCAACCCGTCGCTGACCGCGACGCCGATGGTCTTGGTGCCGAGATCCAGCCCGGCGATGGCACCCATCGGGGGCAGGGAGGCGGCGAAATCGGCGATCTCGGGATGGATCATTCCGCCAGCCCCGCCTTGATGGCGGCCTGCCGCACGATCTCCAGCGCCTCGGGTTGCGAGGCGAAGCGCGTCTGCGCCTCGGTCCAGATCTCGCGCGCGTGGTCCGCCTTGCCGATCACCACCAGCGAGGAGATCAGCCGCGCCCATTCCTCGGGCGTGCCGCCCTGCTGGGCCAGCCGGGCCTCAAGCTGGCTGACCATGCCCGCGATCATCTGCTGGCGGTCCTCGGGCGACATGTCCTCGGCTGCGGCCATGGCTTCGGCATCGGGGCCGGGCATCGCGGCGGGGGGCACATAGTCGGGCTGGCCCGCCAGCCAGGCCAGGTCGGCGATGGCCGCGCGGATGGGCGCGATCCAAGGGGCGTCTTCCGGCCCTTCCTCCAGAAGGCGGCGCCAGACCGGGAAGGCGCGGTCGGGGCGGTCGTTCTGAAGCTGCAGCATCCCCAGCAGATAGCGGGCCTGCGGATGCGCGGGATCCTTGCGCAGGGCGCGGGCCAGCACCTCCTCGGCCTCGGGGGTGATGATGCCGCCCGCCGCCTC
The DNA here is from genome assembly GCF_039770665.1 of Paracoccus sp. SSK6. Taxonomy (NCBI): domain Bacteria; kingdom Pseudomonadati; phylum Pseudomonadota; class Alphaproteobacteria; order Rhodobacterales; family Paracoccaceae; genus Paracoccus; species Paracoccus sp. SSK6. The sequence goes on from NZ_JBDPNJ010000029.1 coordinate 17,307, forward strand.
GACCATCAGGGCGGACAGGCGCACCAGTTCGGCGGGCGTGGCCTTGTCGCCGCGCAGATCGACCAGCCGCTGCTGCGCCTCGCGCGCGGCAGTCAGATTGCCAAGCCGCATCTCGTTCGTGGCAAGCAGAGTCAGGCCCTGCGGATCGTCGGGCTTCTTCGCCACCGCCTCGCGCAACTGCTGGATCAGGGCGGCATAGTCGGCGGGCACCTCGGGCGCCTCGCGCGGCGGGGCCTTGGCCTCGGCCTCGGCCTGGGCGGGGCGGCTGTCATAGGCTGCCTGGGCATCGGCGATGCGCCGCATGATCGGCAGGTCGTCGCGCCCCGGCTGGCCTTCGCGCAGATAGAGCGCCGCCGCCCCCGCGAACAGCAGGACCAGCAGCGCGGCCGCCAGCATCCCGCGCCCGCCCGCGCCGCCCGTTCCCGCCTGCGACAGGCGGCGGTCGGCATCCAGCACCTTGCGGCCGATCTCGGTCCGCAGGCGCCCGGCATCCTCGGGGGTGATCACGCCGCGCTCCAGGTCGCGCTCGACCTCCTTCAACTGGTCGCGGTAAACGCGCAGGTCGAAGGCCGCCACGGGCTCGGCCGCCGCGCGTCCGCCCCGCAGCAGGGGCGCCATGATGGCCAGGCCGACAATGATCGTGGTGGCGGCGCAGATGATCCAGAACATTCCAACCCTCCGGTTGGCCCACCTTTAGGGCGGTTTGACGGGCGCGGAAAGCGGCAGGCTGTCGCATTTTGACGTGATCGCGCCGCAACCCGTCTTGAGCCCGTGGCATCATCCCGCCATTCTGCGGCCAAGTCCAAGGGGGTTCCTGATGCCGTCACCGCGTGCCAGTCGCTATTCGGTCTTTGCCATCGCGCGCGAGGCGCTGCGCCAGCACCAGGGCTGGACCCGCGCCTGGACCAGCCCGGAACCGCGCGACCGCTACAAGGTCGTGATCGTCGGCGCGGGCGGGCACGGGCTGGCGACGGCCTATTACCTGGGCAAGAATTTCGGCATCACCGATGTCGCGGTGATCGAGAAGGGCTGGCTGGGCGGCGGCAACACGGGCCGCAACACCACGATCATCCGGTCGAATTACCTCCAGGATCCGTCGGCGGCGATCTATGACAAGGCCCTGAAGCTGTATGAAACCCTGTCGCAGGATCTGAACTACAACGTGATGTTCAGCCCGCGCGGGCTGATCATGCTGGCCCAGACCGAACACGAGGTCCGGGGCTACAAGCGCACGGTCTATGCCAACAACCTGCAGGGCGTGGCGACCGAATGGATCGAACCGAAGCGGCTGAAGGAGATCGTGCCGATCATCAATATCGACGGGCCGCGCTATCCGGTGCTGGGCGGGCTTTACCAGGCGCGCGGCGGCACGGCGCGGCATGACGCGGTGGCCTGGGGCTATGCGCGGGCCTGTTCCGACATGGGCATGCACATCATCCAGAACTGCGAGGTCACGGGGATCGAGACCGCAGGCGGCCAGGTCCGGGCCGTCAACACGACCAAGGGCCGCATCGGCTGCGACAAGCTGGCCCTAGTCGTCGCGGGCCATTCCAGCCAGCTGGCCCAGATGGCGGGCTTCCGCCTGCCCATCGAAAGCGTGCCCCTGCAGGCCATGGTGTCAGAGCCGATCAAGCCCTGCATGGACGTGGTGGTGATGGCCAACACCGTCCACGGCTACATGTCCCAGTCCGACAAGGGAGAGATGGTGATCGGCGGCGGCACCGACAGCTACAACGCCTTCACGCAACGCGGCAGCTGGCACCATATCGAGGAAACCGTGCGCGCCCTGATCGAGACCTTCCCGATGATCTCGCGCCTGAAGATGCTGCGGCAATGGGGCGGGATCGTGGACATGACCGGGGATCGCTCTCCGATCCTGTCCACCACGCCGGTGCGCAACATCTTCGTCAACTGCGGCTGGGGCACCGGGGGCTTCAAGGCCATTCCGGGATCCGGCTGGGCCATGGCGGAACTGGTGGCTCAGGGGCGGCCCGGCCCGCTGGCCGCCGATTTCGGGATGAACCGCTTCCGCGAGGGGCGCTTCATCGACGAATCGGTCGCGGCGGGTGTGGCACATTAGCCATGGTTGCATGCGCGCGGGATTTTCGGGGAACCCAAGGGGCACCGGGCTCATTGTCCGGTTACCGAAGGTTGAATCGAAAGGGACGAGAATGGCCGAACCCAACAGCAATCGCATGTATGTCATCATCGGTGCCATCGTCGTCGTGGTGGCGCTGCTGTTCTTCTTCATGTCGGGCGGCGACAATCCCGCAACCGACGCCACCGCGACCGGCGACGCGACCACGACCGCCCCGGCAACGACTGCCCCTGCGACAACCGCCCCGGCAACGACGACCACGGACCCGGTCGATGACGCCGTTGACGTGGAACCCGCAACGCCAGCCACTCCGGCCCCGGCCAACTGATCCACGCCGCGCCGGAACCGCCCGGCGCGCATCTTCTGTGAACAAATATCCGCGGGGGGTGAGCCGCGCCCGGAAAATGGTCCAGTGGATCTTTTTCAGCCGCGGACGCCTGCCGCTCCGTCAACAGGCCGGGGGCAGCCAGCCCCCGGCCTTCGCCCCCAAACCACCCGCAGCCATGTCGCTCGGGTGGTTTTCGCCGTCCACCATCCCCCACGTGTCGAGAACGCGATGCTGATCCTGACCTGCCCTTATTGCGGCGTCAAAGCCGAGGAAACCGAACTTGCGCCTGGTGGCGAGGCGCATCTGAAACGGATCGGCCCCGACGGCACGGCTGAGGAGTTCGAGGCCTATCTGTTCGCGCGCAAGAACATCAAGGGCGTGCATTTCGAACGCTGGCGCCATGCCTATGGCTGCGGCAAGTGGTTCCTGGCGGCTCGCGATACCCATAGCCTGCAGGTCTATGGCACCTACAAGGCGCAGACGGCCCACACGACGGACGAGATCGTCGCCAATGCCCGCCAGGCCCGCCCCGAATGGGTGCCCGACTGGCCCCAGGCATCCGAGGCGGTGGTCGCATGAGCCGCACGCCCCCCTTCCGTCTGCCCAAGGGCGGCCGCCTGATCGACCGCGCCTTCCAGCTTGCCTTCCGCTTCGACGGCCGCCACCTGCGCGGCATCCAGGGCGACACACTGGCATCCGCCCTGCTGGCCAATGGCCAGATGCTGATGGGCCGGTCCTTCAAGTACCACCGCCCGCGTGGGCCCCTCGCCTCGGGCGCCGAGGAGCCGAACGCTCTGTTCGGCCTGGGCCAGGGCGGCCGGTTCGAGCCGAACCAGCGCGCCAGCACCACCGCGCTTGTGGCGGGCATGGTGCTGCGCAGCCAAAACTGCTGGCCCTCGCTGGATGCGGATGTCGGCGCGATCAACAACTGGCTGTCGCCGCTGCTGCCCGCGGGCTTCTATTACAAGACCTTCATCCACCCGCGCCCCTTCTGGAAGCACGTGTTCGAGCCGATCATCCGCCGCAGCGCGGGGCTTGGCCGGGCGCCTGTCGATCCCGATCCCGACCGCTATGAACAGGCCTATGCCTTTGCCGAGGTGGTGGTCGTCGGCGGCGGCATAGCCGGGCTGACGGCGGCGCGCGATGCCGCCGACAAGGGCGGCCGCGTGATCGTGCTGGAACAGAACCCGGTCTGGGGCGGGCGCACGCCGACCGACCACGAGGGCGGCCAGGCTGCTATCGACGCGCTGCTGGCCGACCTGCGCACCTGCGACAACGTGACCCTGCGCCGCAACACTATGGCGACGGGGCTTTACGACCACGGTTATCTTCTGGCGCGCGAGGCCCTGGCCGATCACGACCCGAACCAGGGCATCCCCCGCCAGCGGTTGTGGCGCATCCGCGCGGGCCATGTGATCAGCGCCACCGGCGCGCTGGAACGCCCGCTGTCCTTCGCCTGCAACGACGTGCCGGGGGTCATGCTGGCCTCGGCCGTGCGCGATTTCATCAGTGATTACGGCGTGGCGCCGGCCCAGCGGATCGTGGTCGTCACCAACAACGACGACGCCTATCGCACCGCGTTGACCGCACAAGGTGCGGGGCTGGAGGTCGTGGCCGTCATCGACGCCCGCCCGCAGGCCACGGGCGACCTGCCGCAGGCAGCCCGCGCGGCGAATATCCCGGTGATGACCGGCAAGGCCGTGGCCAAGGTCAAGGGCGGCACCCATGTCGAGGGCGTGGCGATCTGCAACCAGTCGGGCAATGGCCGCGTGATCGGGACGCTCGATTGCGACGTGGTCGCCATGTCGGGCGGCTGGTCGCCGGTCGTCCACCTTTACAGCCACTGCGGCGGCAGGATCACCTGGGACGAACCCGAGGCGATGTTCCGCCCCGATCCTTCACGCCCACCCTTGGGCGCGGATGGCAAGGCCATGGTCACCGTTCTGGGCGCCGCCAATGGCGATCTGCGCTGCGCGGGCGACCTGGAACGGACCGAGGCGCCCACCATGCCGGTCTGGGTGATGCCGCAAAACGCGCCCTACAAGCTGCGCGCCAAGATGTGGCTGGATTTCCAGAACGACGTGAAGGTCAGCGACGTGGAACTGGCCGCCCGCGAAGGCTATGCCAGCGTCGAACATGCCAAGCGATACACGACGCTGGGCATGGCGACCGACCAGGGTAAGGTCAGCAACATCAACGGTCTGGCGGTGCTGTCGAACGCCCTGAATCAGCCGCTGGAAACCACGGGCACCACCACCTTCCGCCCGCCCTATACGCCCCTGACCCTTGGCACCATCGCGGCCGAGGCCAAGGGCGATGCCTTCCAGCCGCTGCGCAAGACGCCGATCCATGACTGGCATGTCAGCCATGGCGCGTCCTTCGAGCCCGTGGGCCATTGGCGCCGTCCCTACAGCTACCCGCGCGCGGGCGAGGACCGGCATGACGCCGTCAACCGCGAGATCCTGGCGGTACGCAAGTCCGTCGGCACGCTGGACGCCTCGACCCTGGGCAAGATCATCGTCAAGGGGCCGGATGCCGGGCGGTTCCTGGACATGATGTACACCAACATGATGTCCACGCTGCCGGTCGGCAAATGCCGCTATGGCCTGATGTGCAACGAGAACGGCTTCCTGATGGATGACGGGGTCGTGGCGCGCCTGTCCACTGATACCTGGCTTTGCCACACCACCACCGGCGGGGCCGACCGCATCCACGGGCATATGGAGGACTGGCTGCAATGCGAATGGTGGGACTGGCAGGTCCATACCGCCAACCTGACCGAGCAATATGCCCAGATCGCGGTCGCCGGACCCAAGGCGCGCGAACTGCTGCAGCGCCTGCCCGGCACCATCGACCTGAACCAGGACGCGCTGCCCTTCATGACCTGGGCCGAGGGCGAACTGGCGGGCATCCCCGCGCGCATCTATCGCATCAGCTTCTCGGGCGAACTGTCCTACGAGATCGCCGTGCCCGCCGGGCGCGGGCTGGAATTGTGGGAGCGGTTGCACGCCGAGGGTCGCGACCTGGACATCACCCCCTATGGAACCGAGGCGATGCATGTCATGCGCGCCGAAAAGGGCTTCATCATGATCGGGGATGAAACCGACGGCACGGTGATCCCGCAGGATCTGGGGCTGCATTGGGCGATCTCGAAGAAGAAGCCCGACTATATCGGCAAGCGCGCCCAGGCCCGCAGCTTCATGAAGGACGGGGGCCGCTGGCAGCTGGTGGGGCTGGAAAGCCTCGACGGCCGCGTGCTGCCCGACGGCGCCTATGCAGTCGAGCCAGGCGTGAACGCGAACGGCCAGCGCAGGACGCAGGGGCGCGTCACCTCCAGCTATCATTCGCCCACGCTGAACCGCCCGATCGCGATGGGGCTGGTGCGCCACGGCCCGGCGCGCATGGGGCAGGAGTTGGACTTCCCCATGCCCTCGGGCGAGGTGATGAAGGCGCGGATCGTCGATCCGGTCTTCTACGACAAGGAAGGAGCCCGTCTGAATGGCTGAGGCGCTTGCAACCATCGCCCGCATCGAAGGCCTGGGCATGATCGCCATCCGCGCCGATCTGGACCGCGCGGGCGACGCCATTGCCGAGGCTGCTGGCCTTACCATCCCCGGCCAGACCCGCATCGTGACCGATGGGAGCCGCAGCTTGGGCTGGATGTCGCCCGACGAATTGCTGCTGATTCTGCCCGCCACCGAACTGGCGGAGGCGGTCACGGCGCTGACCGATGCGCTGGCGTCGGAACATGCTCTGGTTGTCGATGTGTCGGATGCGCGGGCGGTCTTCGACGTGACCGGCCCCCATGCGGCGGACGTGATCGCCAAGCTGATGCCGGTCGATCTGGACGACCTGCCGCCCGACGGATTGCGGCGAAGCCGGGCGGCCCAGACGGCGGCGGCGCTGTGGCGCATCCCTGGCGGCTTCCGGCTGATCGGCTTCCGGTCCACGGCGGATTACCTGCGCCTGATTCTGGAAAACGCGGCCATTCCCGGCAGCCACTTGGCGCCGCGCTGATCTTTGCCTTGGCCCAAATATCCTCGGGGGGTCTGGGGGCGAAGCGCCCCCGGCCTGCGCCCCTGGCAGGAACCCGCCCCGAACCCCTTGCGTTGATCCCGCGAATGCGGGACTGTGCGCCCCAACCAAGCTCCAAACCCCTCAAGAAAGGACAGAAAATGGCTTTCACGCTTCCCGATCTTCCCTATGCGCATGACGCACTGGCCGAAGGCGGCATGTCCAGGGAAACACTGGAATACCACCACGACAAGCACCACAAGGCCTATGTGGACAAGCTGAACGAGCTGGTCGCAGGCACCGAATGGGACGGCAAGTCGCTGGAGGAGATCGTCAAGGGCACCTACCAGAAGGGCGCGGTGGCGCAGAACGGCATCTTCAACAATGCCAGCCAGCACTGGAACCACGCGCAGTTCTGGGAAATGATGACGCCGAAGCCGGGCGCGATGCCGTCGGAACTGGAACGGGCCATCACCGAATCCTTCGGCTCGGTCGATGACTTCAAGAAGAAGTTCACCGAAGGCGGCGTCGGCCAGTTCGGCTCGGGCTGGGTCTGGCTGGTCAAGAACGCGGGTGGCGGTCTGGAAGTCACCAAGACCGAGAACGGCGTGAACCCGCTCTGCCACGGCCAGACCGCGCTTCTGGGCTGCGACGTGTGGGAGCACAGCTATTACATCGACTTCCGCAACGCGCGTCCGAAATACCTGGAAAACTTCCTCAACAACCTGGTGAACTGGGAAAACGTCGCCTCGCGCATGTGATCCCCTTCGCATCACCGAAAGGCCCGGCGCTGATCCCGCCGGGCCTTTTTCGTTGCGCAAAGCGCGGCATTGGCTTTCCCCGCCATGCCGGTATAAGACAGGACGCAAGAAAAGCTGCGGAAGGCGGGCATGGCCAACCAGAACGACAATTTCATCGACGAGGTCTTCGACGACCTGCGCCGCGAACGCCTGTTCCGGCTGTTCCGCCGGTGGGGCTGGGTGGCAGGCCTTGTGATCCTGGGCATCGTCGCGGGCGTGATCTGGCGCGAATACAGCCAGTCGCGGGCCGAGGCCGAAGCGCGGGCTTGGGGCGATGCGATCCTGGCGGCCGAGGCCTCGGGCGATCCGGCGGCGATCATGCAGGTCGATCCGCAGGGCGCCGACGGGCGCCGCGTTCTGGCCGCGCTGCTGGCGGCGGCGGAATGGTCCGAAAAGAACGGCGACGAGGCTGCGGCCGAGGCTTTGCGCAATGTCGCGGGCGACCGGGCGGCTGGCACCGTCCTGCACGATCTGGCCGAATTGAAGCTGGTCATGCTGGAAGGCGACAGCTTGGATCCCGCGCAGCGCGACGAGATCCTGTCGCGCCTGTCGCGCACCGGCGCACCCTTCGAGCTGCTGGCCCTGGAACAGAAGGCCATCGCCCTGATCGGGGCGGGACGGGCTGACGACGCGGTCACCCTGATCCGCCAGATCCAGCAGAAGGACGGCCTGTCCCAGGCCTTGCGCCTGCGCCTGTCCGAGATGATGATCGCCCTGGGTGTCGAACCCGACACGGCACAGGATATGCCCGCCGGCTGACCCCGCGCAGGCCAATGAAAGACACGAGGGAGAGGCGAGGATGACCGCCACGCTGCGATTGACCCTAGTCCTGTCGACCGCGCTTGGCCTGGCGGCCTGCGGCGAACGGGACACGATCCTGCCGGGGCAGCGGCTTGATCCGCTGGCCGTGACCTCGCCCGACGGGCCCGCCGTCGAAGGCCCGGCGCCGGTGTCCTCGACCGCGCTGCGGCTGGCGGCGCCCGTGGGCAATGCCGAATGGACGCATCGCGCGGGCAATGCCGCGCACCAGCCGGGCCACCTGGCCCTGGGCGCGGGGACCGGCCGCATCTGGACCGCCAATATCGGGCAGGGCAGCGACAAGCGCCACCGCATCAGCGCCGACCCGGTGGTGGGTGGCGGCCTGGTCTTCACCCTGGACAGCCGCACGCGCGTCACCGCCACCACGACCGGCGGGGCCACGGCCTGGACCAGCGACATCGCCCCGGCGCTTGAAACCCGCGACAGCGTGTCGGGCGGGGGCATCGCCTACGAGGCCGGGCGCGTTTACGTCACCAGCGGCTTTGGCGAACTGGTGGCGCTTGACGCAGGTTCGGGCCGGGTGCTGTGGCGCCAGCGCGTCGATGCGCCGATCGGCGGCGCCCCGGCGGTGCAGAACGGCGTGGTCTATGTGCTGGGCCGCAACGACATCGGCTGGGCGGTGCGCGCGGCGGACGGCAAGGTGCTGTGGCAGACCTCGGGCACGCCCTCGACGGCGGGGGTGATGGGGGTTTCGGTCCCGGCGATCCAAAGGAATACGGTGGTCTTCCCCTTCGCATCCGGGCAGTTGCTGGCCGCCGACCGGGAAACCGGCGCGACGCTGTGGACCGCGCAGATCGGGGGCATGCGCATCGGCCGCGCCATCGCCAATATCCGCGACGTGACCGGCGATCCGGTGATCTCGGGCAACATGGTCTATGGCGGCACGTCATCAGGCCGCATCAACGCTGTCGAGATGGGCAGCGGGATCGAAGCCTGGTCGGCCAAGGATGGCGCCAACAGCCCGGTCGTCGTGGCGGGCGGGTCGGTCTTCGCCGTCAACGACCAGGCCGAGCTGATCCGCCTCGACGCCGCGACCGGCGGCGTGATCTGGCGCGTTCCCATGCCGTACTACACCACACAACGCGTCAAGAAGCAGGACCGCATCCATGCCCATTTCGGCCCGGTGCTTGCAGGCGGGCGGTTGTTCGTCACCTCCTCGGACGGGGTGATGCGCGTGTTCGACCCGAATTCCGGCAGCCTGGTGGGCCAGGCGCAAATCCCCGGCGGTGCCGCCGCCGCCCCCGCCGTTGCAGGCCAGACGATCTATGTCGTCTCGCGCAGCGGCCAGTTGCACGCATTCCGATGACATTCACACTCGCCATCGTGGGTCGGCCGAATGTCGGCAAATCGACTCTGTTCAACCGCCTTGTCGGCAAGAAGCTGGCCCTGGTCGATGACCAGCCGGGCGTCACCCGCGACCTGCGCGAAGGCGCGGCGCGCCTTGGCGACCTGCGTTTCGTCGTGATCGACAGCGCCGGCCTGGAAATGGCCGATGACGACAGCCTGCAGGGCCGGATGCGCCGCCTGACCGAACGGGCGGTCGATGAGGCCGACATCTGCCTGTTCGTGATCGACGCCCGCGTGGGCGTCACGGCGGCGGACGAATACTTCGCCGAGATCCTGCGCCGCCGCGCGAAACATGTGATCGTCGCCGCCAACAAGGCCGAGGGCCGGGCAGGCGAATCCGGCGCGATGGAAGCCTGGGCCCTGGGTCTGGGCGAGCCCTTGCGCATCAGCGCCGAGCATGGCGAGGGGATGGACGACCTCTATCGCGCCCTTCTGCCCTTGGCCGATCAGATCGAGGCGGAGCGCCCCGCCCCCGTCGCCGCCGAAACCGATGTGGACCTGTCCGACGAGGATGCGGAAACCGGCGAAGGGGCCGAGGATTGGCGTCCGTCCGCCGCGCGCCCGCTGCAACTGGCGGTGATCGGGCGACCCAATGCAGGCAAGTCCACCCTGATCAACAAGATCATCGGCGAAGACCGCCTGCTGACCGGACCCGAGGCCGGGATCACCCGCGATTCGATCAGCGTCAGCACAACCTTCATGGGCACGCCCATGCGGATCTTCGACACCGCCGGGATGCGCAAGCGCGCCAAGGTCATCGACAAGGTGGAAAAGCTGTCGGTCGCCGACGGCCTGCGCGCCGTCCGCTTTGCCGAGGTGGTGGTGGTTCTTCTGGATGTGGCGATCCCCTTCGAGCAGCAGGATCTGCGCATCGCCGATTTCGCGGAAACCGAGGGCCGGGCGGTCGTGGTGGCCGCGAACAAGTGGGATCTGGAGGATGACAAGCCCCAGAAGCTGAACGAGCTGCGCGCGAATTTCGAAAAGCTGCTGCCGCAGCTGAAGGGCGCGCCGCTGGTCACGGTCTCCGCGCGCACCGGCAAGGGGCTGGACCGGCTGCACGCCGCGATCCTGAAGGCGCATGAGGTCTGGAACCGCCGCGTCTCCACCGCGCGGCTGAACCGCTGGCTGGAGGCGATGACCGAAAGCCATCCGCCCCCCGCACCGGGCGGCCGCCGCATCCGGCTGCGCTACATGACGCAGGTGAAGACCCGGCCCCCGGCCTTCATCGTCAAGGCCACGCATACCGACAAGCTGCCCGAAAGCTATCAGCGCTATCTGGTAAACGGGTTGCGGCAGGACTTCGACATGCCCGGCACGCCGATCCGGCTGTTCTTCCGCGACCAGGGGGGCGAGAACCCCTACAAGGACAAGGCGAAGAAGATCAACCAGTCGGGCGCGCTGTCCAAGCACAAGAACCGGCAGAAGCCCAAGGAAGGGTAAACCTGTTCGTTTGGGCGGGATCAGGAAATGCATGCGTTTCCCCCGCCCGCGTGATCGGGTGCCATCAGAGACGGTGCCATCCCAAGCCCAGGGTAGGCCGGCACCCGACCCGGTAGGCGTGAAGCGCCCGCCGGCGGCGGGGCGGGCGCTGGCCGGGCTTTTGAAGCCCGGCGGCTTAGATGGCTATGGCACCGCGGGGCGAAGGCGATGGCCTTCGCCAGTCGGGCCGGTTCACGTCGCCGCGCGCACCAGCACGACGCCCATGCCCGATATGCCGATGATTGCGGCCAGGGCCACGCCGGGGCTGCTGGCCATGGTCGTCACGGCCACCGCGCAGAAGGCCCAGATCATCGCCAGCGAAAAGCCCAAGGATCCGTCCAGCCGTTCCTGCGCGACCATCCCGATCATCGCGCCGGGCAGGATAGCCAGGATTGCCGTCTGCGGGGTGGTCAGCGACAGGGGCGCGCCGATCAGGGTGGCCAGCGTCGCGGTGCCGAGCGCAAGGCTCCAGCCTGCCAGAAAGCCGGGGGCGGTGCGGTGCTGGCCGCGCGCGCGGATGGCGCCGGACAGGGCCGCCGTCAGCATCAGCAGTGCCCCAAGCGTGGCCAGGGGCTTGTGAACGCCCACCAGCCAGGGCCAGACCGCCCCCCCGACGAGGGCCAGGCTGAGCGGCAGCCAGGCCGGAGGAGAGCCCCGGTCCGACGGATCCAGATATTGGCCGATGGCGTCCGCCAGCAGCGTCAGCCACAGCGCGACCAGCAACACCCACATCAGCGGGTTCTGCGGCTGGACATACAGTTGCGGCAGGGTGGCGGTGGGAAGCACGCGGGCCAGATCCAGCGGCCCGTCGATCAGGGTCTGGGGCAGGATCGGCGCGGCAAGCTGGACGGCGGGGCGGCCCAGGGTTGCCAGCGTCGCGCCGCTGGCAACAAAGATTGTCACCGAACCCAGATAGAGGATCTCTGCCATGCGCGCCATGACTGCCAACGCGACAACCGACGGGCCAGTTTCGGGGCAAGGCGCGCCCCGAAGGCAGATTCACGCGCTTGTGGTCAGGCCAGGCTGCCGTCGGCGCCCAAGGTCGTGGCCCCGCCCAGATAGGGATGCAGCGCGGCGGGCAGCAGGACCGAGCCATCCGCCTGCTGGCCGTTCTCCAGCACCGCGATCAGGGTGCGGCCCACGGCCAGGCCCGACCCGTTCAGCGTATGGACGAATTCCGGCTTGCCGGTCTTGTCGGAGCGATAGCGCGCGTTCATCCGCCGCGCCTGGAAATCGCCGCAGTAACTCACGCTGCTGATTTCCCGATACTTGTCCTGGCCGGGCAGCCAGACCTCCAGGTCATGGGTGATGCGCGCGCCAAAGCCCATGTCGCCGGTGCACAGCACGATGGTGCGATAGGGCAGGTCCAGCGCCTCCAGCACGGCTTCGGCGCAGCGGGTCATGCGGTCGTGCTCAGTGACGCCGCTGTCGGCATCGGTGATCGAAACCATCTCGACCTTCTCGAACTGGTGCTGGCGCAGCATGCCGGTGGTGTCGCGGCCCGCGCTGCCGGCTTCGGACCGGAAGCATTGCGAATGGGCGACCATGCGGCGGGGCAGGGTGGAATGGTCCACCAGATCGCCGTGGACGGTATTGGTCAGCGTGACTTCCGAGGTGGGGATCAGCCAATAGCCCTCGCGGGTCAGATAGCTGTCCTCACCGAATTTCGGCAGTTGCCCGGTGCCGACCATCATGTTTTCCAGCACCAGGACCGGGGTCCAGGTTTCCTGAAGGTCATGGCGGGTCACATGCAGGTCCAGCATGAACTGCGCCAGCGCGCGGTGGATGCGCGCGACGCCGCCCTTCAGCACGACGAAGCGGCTGCCCGACAGCTTGGCGGCAGTCTCGAAATCCATCCCCGGACGCACGCCCGCGATCTCGAAATGCTCGACGGGGGTGAAGTCGAAGGCGCGCGGGTTGCCCCAGCGGCGCAGTTCCACGTTGTCGGCCTCATCGCGGCCGTCCGGCACGCTGTCCAGCGGCAAGTTCGGGATCTCCATCAGCAACTCGCGCAGGCGGCCGTCCAGAAGCGAGGCCTCGGCCTGCAGCTTCGCGATGTCGGTCTTCTTCTCGGCCACCAGCATGCGCAGGCGTTCGAATTCGGCGTCATCGCCGCGCGCCTTGGCGGCGCCGACCTCCTTGCTGGCGCGGTTCTGGTCGGCCTGGGCGGTCTCAGACGCGACGATCCGGGCGCGGCGGTCGGCGTCCAGCGACAGGATGCGATCCGACAGGGGGGCAAGCCCGCGGCGGGCCAGGGCCGCGTCGAAGGCGGCGGGGTTTTCCCGGATGGCACGGATGTCATGCATGATCGTCACCGTCGTCTGAAAGCACTGGCCGGTGACTAACCGATGCGGGGCCGGGGCGAAAGCCCGCTTAGGGCGGATCTCCATTCAGCAGATAGAGGAGCGGGGCGGGCGCTGGCCGGGCTTTTGAAGCCCGGCGCTTTTCGGGGCAACCTCATCGCGTGGCGAAGGCGATGGTCTTCGCCGGATCAAGGGCGGCGCAGGGATGAATGCCGATCCTCCCTAGCGCGCCCGGTCCAGCAACGCCGACAGCGCGGGCCAGAATTGCGCCGCCGTCATGTGGCCTTCCAGCCGCCCGACCTCGGCTCCGCCGTCCAGCAGGATGAAGGTCGGCGTGACAAAAGGGCGTCGCGCCAAGGCAAGGCCATCGGGGTAGGGGCCGTGGATATCCACACGCTCCAGCGGCGCGGCGCGGCCCTGTTCGGAGGCCGCATAGCCCGGCCCGATATTGCGGTCCCAAGCGGCGCAGTAAACGCAGCCCTCCTTCTCCACCATCAGCAGCCGCAGCGGTCCGGCGGCGGCAGGCAGGGCGGTCAGGATCAGGGCAAGGGCGGCAAGGACGCGGATCATGGCGGCATTATCGGTCTGCTGCGGCGGCTTGGCAATTGCCGCGCCGCCCCCTATCCCTTCCCTCATGGACGAGCTTCTTGAACCATTGGTTGCGCGCGACCGCCGCGCCCTGTCGCGGGCGATCACGCTGATCGAATCGACGCGGCCCGATCATCGTGCGCGGGCGGTCGCGCTGCTGGCCTGTCTGCCCGACCGGCAGGCGCTGCGCATCGGGCTGTCGGGCACCCCCGGCGTCGGCAAGTCCACCTTCATCGAGGCCTTCGGGACGATGCTGACCGAACAGGGCCTGCGCGTGGCGGTGCTGGCCGTCGATCCGTCCTCGGCCCGGTCGGGCGGGTCGATCCTGGGCGACAAGACGCGGATGGAGACGCTGTCCAGGAACCCGATGGCCTTCATCCGCCCCACGCCCTCGAATGCCCAGCTTGGCGGCGTGGCGCGCCGCACGCGCGAGGCGATCCGGCTCTGCGAGGCGGCGGGCTTCGATGTGGTGCTGATCGAGACGGTGGGCGTCGGCCAGTCCGAG
>NZ_JBDPNJ010000030.1:0-31118 GCF_039770665.1 Paracoccus sp. SSK6
CACAACTGGATGAGGTGGGCGGAGGAGTTGTGGCGCCGTTGCGCATCGCGCTGCCCGAGGATAGCCGCTCCAAACAGCTAGGAATGCCCCCAGATCACCGCCGTCTCGTGGCGCTTGATCGCGTGGCGCAGGCTGTCGAAGGCGACGATGACGTGGCTTGCAAAGCGGTCCGAGGCCGGGTTGCGCGGACCGCCCGCCCTGCGCATGATCCCCAGTGACCGGTTGGGCTGCGGGATCTGATACGGCAGGACAGTGACATGGCCGCTGTCGCGAAGGGCGAAGACCACCGAAAAGGGCAGGACGGCCAGGGCGTCGGTTTCGGCCAGGAAATTCACCACGCTCATCAGCGAGCCGCCGGAATAGCGGATGTTGAGGTCCGACATGCCGATGCTCATCAGGATCATCTGCAGGTCCGACATCAGCGGCGAACCCGGCAGCGGCGCGACCCAAGGGTAGGCCGTCAGATCCCCGGCCTCGATCAGGCGCTTGCGCATCAGCGGGTGGGACGGCCGGCAGGCGACGACATTGCGGCCAGGCAGGATCTCGGTGAACTCGAAGGCGGGGCCCGAGGAAACCTCGCCCACGGCGACGATGCCCAGGTCAAGCTGGTCGCCCTCCAGCGCCGCGGTCACTTCGGGCAGGTTCATGTAGCTCTGCTGGATGATGATCTCGGGCTCGCGGCACTGGAACTCGCCGATCATGCGGCTGATCATCGCGTCCATGAAGAAGGGCACCCCGCCCACCCGGACCAGGCCCTTGCTGCCCTTGACGAAGCCCTGCACCGCATCCGAGGCCTGCCGCGACGCGGCAAGGATGACGCGGCCCTGCGCGGCCAGTTGTGCCGCCAGCGGCGTCGCCTGCAAGGGACGGCGGCCCTTGACGAACAGCGGCTCGCCCACCCGCGCCTCGAGCATCGAGAGAGAGCGGCTGACCGCGGGCTGGGTCAGGCCCAGCATGGCCGCGCCTTCGGACACGCCGCCGGCGTCCAGGACCGCGGCAAGCTGCATAAGGTGGCGTTCGTTCAGTCGCATAGCAAACTGCTATATTGCGGGCGGCAAAACTCAAGCAGTTTCCGCCGGGGCCGTGCTACCAGACTGTCACAGGGGAGGGGAGGCCCCGCCGGAATGGATGACTGCCGCAAGCCGTCACAGGATCCAGCCCAACCCGCGCTGAACGGGATCGGGCAGGCTCTGCAGCGCCGGCTGGCGGCGGCTGCAGCGTCGCGGCTGGGGGATTCGGTCGCGCTGATCGCGCGTCACTTGCACCTGCTGGTCGCCGAACTGCATCCCACCACCAGCGAATTCCGCCAAGCCCTGGGTTTTCTGACCGAGGTCGGCCATCAGACCGATCACAGGCGCCAGGAATGGGTGCTGCTGGCGGATGTGCTGGGCGTTTCCGCGCTGGTGGAGGAGATGAACGCCCATCGACCGCAAGGCGCGACCCCCAACACGGTGACGGGGCCGTTCTATCGCGCGGATGCGCCGGAACTGCCCCTGGGCTCCGATCTGTCGCGCGACGGCAAGGGCGAGCGGCTGCGGGTCTCGGGGCAGGTCACCGATGTCGAGGGCCGCGGCCTGCCCGGTGCCGTGATCGAGGTCTGGCACGCCAATGCCACCGGGATCTATGAAAACCAGCAGCCCGACTGCCAGCCCGAATTCAACCTGCGCGGCAGGCTTCGGGCCGACCGGAAGGGGCGGTTCGACTTTCTGACCGTCAGGCCGGGGGGCTATGCGCTGCCTTCGGACGGGCCGGTCGGGCGGCTGATGGCGGCGCTTGGCTGTCCGCTGGAACGCCCGGCGCATGTCCATTTCCGGGTCACCGCCCCAAGGCATCAGACGCTGACCACGCATATCTTCGACCGGGCGGATCCCGCCATCGGCCGGGATGCGATCTTCGGCGTCAGGCCCGAGCTTCTGGCGGATTTCCGGGCCATCCGAACCGGAACGGGCGCGCGCGAGCATCTGCTTGATGTGAAACTTGCCCTGTGCCCGCTGGGGGCGGGCCAAAGCTGACATTGCAAATGGAGGAGAGACCATGAACCCTATCAGCGGATTCCATCACCTGACGCTGTCCACGGACGGCGCGCAGGAGGATTTCGACTTCTACACCAAGGCGCTGGGCCTGCATTCGGTCAAGCGCACCGTCCTGTTCGACGGGGTGATCCCGGTTTATCACCTTTATTACGGTTCGCCCAACGGCGATGCCTCGACCATCATCACCACCTTCCCGTTCCGCAAGCCCGGCGTCTATGGCCGGCGCGGGACCAACCAGTCGCGCGCCATCATGCAGTCGATCCCCAAGGGCGCTGCGGATTTCTGGGTGGACCGGCTGAACGCACGCGGGATTTCCGCCGCCAAGGTCGCCCGCTTCGGCACGACCCGCGTGGTCTTCGCCCATCCCTGCGGCATCCCGCATGAACTGGTCGAAAGCGACGGTGACACGCGTGAAGCCATCGTCAACGAGGCGCAGGGCATCGGTCGCGCGCATGGCATCAAGGGCATCTATGGCGCCTCGGTCGCGGTGATGGACCGGACCGCGATGTACGATTTCCTGACCATCGCCCTGCCGCTGGAAAAGGAGGCCGACAGCGAGGAAGGGCTGGTCTTCCGGGTTCCCGATGCGAATGGCGTCGTGCAGCGGGTCGAGGTGATCGTGGACCGCGACAGCAACCAGGGCACCTGGACCCTGGCGGGCGGCACCATCCACCACCTGGCGCTGAACACCGGGGACGAGGAAAACCAGATGAAGCTGCGCGCCCATATCGAGGGCTTGGGCTTCACCGACATTTCCGAACAGAAGGACCGCAACTACTTCAAGTCCTGCTATGTCCGCAGCCCTGGCGGCGCGCTGTTCGAACTGGCCTGGACCACGCCGCAAGGCTGGGCGCGCGACGAGGCGCCGGGCGAGATCGGCAAGACGCTGGTCTTCCCGCCCTGGTTCAAGGACCGCGAGGACGAGCTGCGCGCCGGGCTTGAGGAGGCGGAGTTCGCATGACGGCGGTGCTGGATGTGCTGCGCTGCGGTGCGGACCTGACGGTGGCAAGGGCGCTTTGCGTTCTTGTCCACGGGCGGGGACAATCGCCCGGGGAGATGCAGTCGCATGTGTTGGCACGGCTGGACGCGCCGGGCACCGCCTTTCTGCTGCCGCGCGCACCGGGGGCAAGCTGGTATGCCGCCAGGGCGGTCGATCCGCTGACGCCGGACACCCGCGCGGCCCTGGCAGACGGGCTGGCGGGACTGCGCCGCCTGATCGGGGATGCCCGCGCCGCAGCACCCGGCCTGCCGCTTCTGCTTGCGGGGTTCTCGCAAGGGGCCTGCCTGTCGCTGGAATACGCGCTGGCGGGACGGGACGCGCCGGATGCGCTGGCGGCGTTGACCGGCTGCCGGGTCGGCGTGGCGGGCGACGCGCGTCCCGAAAACCTTGCTGCGGGGCTGCCTGTCTATCTGACCGGCTCGGACGCCGATCCGTGGATCCCGGTCGAAGCCTTTGCCGAAGCCGCGCTGGTGCTGGGCCGGTCCAAGGCCGCGCTGCGCACCGACCTGTTTCCCGGCCGGGCGCATGAGGTGTCGGATGCCGAAATCGCGATGCTGGCCGCGATCCTGGACGACATGGCGGCGGGTCGCGCCCCGCGAATGGCCTCGGCACGATAACGGGCCGGGCGGTTCATAGCGCCGGGTTATGCTGGCCGCTCAAGATCCTAAACAAAACCGCCCTTCGAAAGGTCATGCTTGCCGCAAGGGGAAGGCGCAGGCGGACCGGGTGCCGCCCGCAGATCATCAGGGGAGGATGAGATGTTCACCAGACGGAAATTCCTGCATACGACGGCGGCCACCGGGCTGACGCTTGCCGCGCCCCATCTGGCCGCCCCGGCCATCGCGCAGGGCGCGCGGATCAAGCTGGGCTATGTGACGCCCCGGACCGGCCCGCTGGCCGGTTTCGCGGAAAGCGACGACTGGAACATCAAGACCTTCCTTGCATCGGAACTGGGCCGCGACTTCGAGGTGGTGGTCAAGGACAGCCAGTCGAACCCGAACCGCGCCGCCGAGGTCGCCAAGGAACTGATCCTGGGCGACGAGGTGAACCTGATGCTGGCGGCCTCGACGCCCGAAAACACCAATCCGGTGGCCGGGGTCTGCGAGGGCGAGGGCGTGCCCTGCATCACCACTGTCGCCCCCTGGCAGCCCTGGTTCATCGGCCAGCAGGGCAATCCGCGCGACCCGGCAAGCTGGCAACCCTTCGATTACGCCTTCCATTACTTCTGGGGCATGGAGGACGTGATCGCGGTCTATACCGCCATGTGGGACCAGCTTCAGACCGCCAAGACGGTGGGCGGGCTGTTCCCGAACGACGCCGACGGCAATGCCTGGGGCGACCCGGATACCGGCTTGCGACCGGGCCTGGCCGAACGGGGCTACGCGCTGACCAATCCCGGCAGCTTCCAGAACCTGTCGGACGATTTTTCGTCCCAAATCAATGCCTTCAAGACGGCCAATACGGACATCATCACCGGCGTGCTGATCCCGCCCGATTTCGCCACCTTCTGGGCGCAGATGCGTCAGCAGGGGCTGAAACCCAAGGCGGTGACGGTCGCCAAGGCGCTGCTGTTCCCGCAATCGGTGGAAACGCTGGGCGAGGCCGGGCACAACCTGTCTTCCGAGGTGTGGTGGTCGCCCTCGCACCCGTTTTCCTCGACCCTGACGGGGAAAGGCTCGGCCGAACTGGCGGCGGATTTCACCGCCGCGACCGGGCGGCCCTGGACCCAGCCGATCGGCTTTGTCCATTCGCTGTTCGAAGTGGCGGCGAATGTCATGGGCCGGGTCGATGACACGGGCGACGGCGATGCCGTGGCCGAGGCGGTGGCCGCGACCGACATGACCACCGTGGTAGGCCCGATCGCCTGGAACGGCGCGGGCGTGCCGGATTTCGCCGCCCGCAACGTCTGCAAGACGCCGCTGACCGGCGGGCAGTGGCGCAGGAAAGAGGGCGGCGGCTATGACCTGGTGATCGTCGAGAACGGCGCTGCCCCCGAGATTCCGACCGGCGGCCGGATGGAGGCCTTGGCCTGACCGGGCAGGAGACAGCGGCGCGCCGCTATATATCGAACTGCTATGCTAAGGGCGGCTTTTCGCATTTGACTTGCGCGAGTGCGGACCGCTTCATGCAGGTAGTGGTTTCGCCCTCTGGGAGGCGGGCGAGGCCTTCTCGTCAGGACGGATGCGTGGTTCCGGGTTTCCCCGGCCGATGCCGCTTTGCCTGCCTCTCGGGGCCGGTCGCGGCGGCGTCCTGTCCTGCCGTGGACGGAAGGGGCAGAAAAGGGAGGATGCCTTGGCTTC
Source organism: Paracoccus sp. SSK6 (assembly GCF_039770665.1). NCBI lineage: Bacteria > Pseudomonadati > Pseudomonadota > Alphaproteobacteria > Rhodobacterales > Paracoccaceae > Paracoccus > Paracoccus sp. SSK6. The sequence goes on from NZ_JBDPNJ010000030.1 coordinate 5,334, forward strand.
ATTGGAAGCGATGTTCGATGTGCGCGGGAAATCCGTGATCGTCACCGGCGGCGCCAGCGGCATCGGCCGGGCCTATGCCGAGATCATGCTGCAACAGGGCGCGCGGGTCTGCATTTTCGACATCGACCGTGGCGGGCTGGACCGCACCCTGGCCGAACTGGCCAAGGGCGGCGGCGAGATCTGGGGCCAGCAGGTGGATGTCGGCGACCGCCCGGCAATGGCAGCGGCCTTCGACGCGGTGGCCGAACGCCATGGCCGCATCGACACGGTCTTTGCCAATGCGGGCATCGACCCCGGTCCGGGCTTCATGACGCCCGAGGGCGAACGCAATCCCGACGGCGCCATCGAGAACATCCCCGACAGCCAATGGGATCGCGGCATCGAGATCAACCTGACCTCGGTCTATACCACGGTGAAGAACGCCGTCCGGCACATGAAGCCCAAGGGCGGGGGGCAGATCATCGTCACCTCCTCCATCGCGTCGCAGATCAACGAAAGCATCGTCGGCACCAGCTACATGCCCGCCAAGGCGGCGGTGAACCATTTCGTGCGCCACATGGCGATGGAACTGGGCGCCTATGGCATCCGCGTCAACGCCATCCTGCCCGGCCCCTTCATCACCAACATCGCGGGCGGGCGGCTGCGCAACAAGGCCGACCGCGCCGCCTTCGAAAGCCAGTCCCTGATCGGCCGCATCGGCGATGTCGAGGACATCAAGGGGCTGGCGCTGCTGCTGGCCTCGCCCGCGGGCGCCTTCTTCACCGGGTCGCTGATCGTGATCGACGGCGGCGCCCTGACCCGCATGACCTGAAACCAGGGCCGCTCGTTCCTGCCTTGGGAGGAGGCGGGATCAGCGGCCACAAGGGAGGAAACACGATGACCTACTACAACAGGCTTGTCAGATTGGGCATCAGCCGTCGCACGCTGCTGCGCGGCGCAGGCGCAGGGATGATCTCGACGCTGGCCTTGCCGGGCTATCTGCGCGCGCAGACAGCGGGCCGGATCAGGATGGCCTATATCACCCCCGCGACCGGCCCGCTGGGCCTTTTCGGGGAAACGGACGGCTATACCGTCCAGAAGATCCGCGCGGCATTGGGGGGCACCATCACGTCGGCCAATGGCGACGTCTATGAGCTGGAGATCCTGGAGCGGGACAGCCAGTCCAACCCTAACAAGGCGGCCGAGATCGCCGGCGACCTGATCCTGAACGACGAGGTGCATCTGATGGTGCCCGCCTCGACCACCGACACGATCCTGCCGGTCATGGAGCAGTCGGAACTGTATGAAGCGCCCTGCATCTCGGCCGGGGCGCCCTGGCAGGCGGTCATCATGCCGCGCGGCGGCGGCGAATTCGACTGGACCTATCATTTCTTCTGGGGCCTGGACGAGGCGCTGAACACCTATGTCGGGCTGTGGAACGGGCTTGAAAGCAACAAGGTCGTGGGAATGCTGTTCCCGCAGAACATCGACGGCGAAACCTGGGGGAACGAGGATTACGGCTTGCCCGCGCCGACCCGTGAGGCGGGCTACGAGGTGGTGATTCCGGGCTATTTCCAGCCGCGCACCAACGATTTCTCGGCCCAGATCGCGGAATTCAAGGCGAAGGGCTGCGAGATCATCGGCGGCATCGCCTATCCCGACGATCTGAAGACCTTCGTGACCCAGTGCAACCAGCAGGGGTTCAAGCCCAAGGCCATCACGGTGGCGGCGGCGCTGCTGTTTCCCGGCGGCGTCGAGGCGATGGGCGGCCTGGGCAACGGCATGACCACCGAAGTGTGGTGGACCCCGGCCTTCCCCTTCAAGTCGTCGCTGACCGGCCAGACCGGGCGCGAGATCGCCGAACAGTGGGAAGCGGACCAGAAGCGCCAGTGGACGCAGCCGCTGGGCTATTCCCACGCCCTGATCGAGGTGGCGATCGACATCCTGAAACGATCAACCGATCCGCTGGATCGGGAAGCCAACCGCGAGGCCATGGCGGCCACCGACCTGTCCACCGTCTGCGGCCCGGTGCGGTTCGCGGGCACGCCGCACCGCAACATCTGCACGATGCCTATCTTTGGCGGACAATGGGTTCAGGGCGCGAACTGGCCCTATGACCTGAAGATCGTCGATAACACCGTCAACCAGCTGTTCCCGCCGGAACAGAAGATCGTCCCGATCGCCTGGTGATCATGCGCGACACCAGCGATCAGGCCGAAAGGATCGGAATGGCCGGAGAGATTCACCTTGCCGCCCGCGACGTGTCGAAAAGCTTTGGCGCGGTGCGGGTGCTGCATGGCGTCAGCTTCGACGTGCATCGCGGCGAGGTGCTGGGCATCCTTGGTCCGAACGGCGCGGGCAAGACCACGCTGTTCAACATGATCAGCGGCGACATCCGGCCCTCGGGCGGCGAGATCCGCCTGGGCGATGTCCCCCTGAAGGGGGAGCCGCCGTTCCGGCGCTGCAAGATGGGGATCGGGCGGACCTACCAGATCCCGCGCCCTTATTCCGGCATGACCACCTTCGAGAACCTGCTGGTGGCCTCGACCTTCGGGGGCGGCCGTTCGGAACGCGACAGCTACGGCTTCTGCGCGCAGGTGCTGGAGGAATGCGAGCTGTCGGGCAAGGCCAACCTGCGCGCCGGGGGGCTGACGCTTCTGGACCGCAAGCGGCTGGAACTGGCCCGCGCGCTGGCATCCGACCCGCAGCTTCTGCTGCTGGACGAGATCGCGGGCGGGCTGACCGACGAAGAATCCAAGGATCTGGTCGCGCTGGTGCGCCGCATCCGCGACCGGGGCGTGACCATCGTCTGGATCGAGCATGTGCTGCACGCGCTTCTGGCGGTGGCCGACCGGCTGATGGTGCTGAACTTCGGCGAGAAGATCGCCGAGGGCGTGCCGGACGCCGTGATCGCCGACCCGGACGTGAAGCGTGTCTATATGGGGATCGAGGGATGACCGGCGCCATTCTTTCGACGCATGGGCTGGTCGCGCGCTATGGCGATTTCCAGGCGCTCTACGGCATCGACTTCCAGATCGCCCCTGGCGAGGCCGTGGCGCTGATCGGCGCCAATGGCGCGGGGAAATCCACCTTCCTGCGCGCGGTGATGGGGCTGCTGCCGGTCGCCCCCGACATGGTGCGCATGGGCGGGCAGCCCATCGGCGGCACCCCCGCAGACCGCATGGTGCAAAGGGGAGTGGCCATCGTCCCCGAAGGGCGGCGGCTGTTTTCCGGCATGTCGGTCCAGGACAACCTGCGCGTGGCCGTCGATCAGGCCGACCGGCTGGGCCGCAAGGGCGGCTGGTCGCTGGCGCGGCTGCACCAGTTGTTCCCGATCCTGAAGGAAAAGGCCCACACCCCCGTGCAAAGCCTGTCGGGCGGGCAGCAGCAGATGGTGTCCATCGGCCGGGCGCTGCTGTGCCAGCCCAGCGTCCTGCTGTGCGACGAGATCAGCCTGGGCCTGGCGCCGCGGGTGATCCGCGAAATCTATGCCGCCCTGCCCGAGGTGCGGGCGCAGGGCACCTCGGTCGTACTGGTCGAACAGGACGTGGGCCTGGCCCAGTCTGCGTCCGACCGGCTTTACTGCATGCTCGAAGGACGGGTGACGCTGACCGGCCCCTCGGGCGCGGTCACGCGCGACGAGATCAGCAAGGCCTATTTCGGAGGAACCCATGCAGTGGTTTGACGCACTGGTCCAGGGCGTGCTGCTGGGCGGCATGTATGCGCAATACGCGCTGGGCATGGCGCTGATGTTCGGCGTGATGAAGATCGTGAATGTCAGCCATGGCGATCTGGTGATCCTGCTGTCGCTGGTGGGGATTTCGCTGGCCTCCTCCCTTGGCCTGGGGCCGTTCGCCGTCATGGCGGCGCTGGTGCCGCTGGCGGTGGGTCTGGGCTGGCTGTTGCAGAGGACCGTCCTGAACCGCGTGGTGGGCGAGGATCCGCTGCCGTCGCTGATCGCCACCTTCGGCCTGTCCCTGGCCTTGCAGAACCTGATGCTGCAGATCTGGTCGGCCAACAGCCGTTCGCTGCCGGGGGGCGGCATCGAAAGCCGCTCGATCCAGATCGGCGGCATCTATATCGGCCTTCTGCCGGTGATCGTTCTGGCCTTCGCGGTCGCGCTGACCTGGGGGCTGGACTTGATGCTGAAGCGGACCCGTTTTGGCCGGGCCTTGCGGGCGGCGGCCTCGGATGTCGAGGCGGCGTCGATGACCGGGATCAACCCGCGCGCCGTCTATGCCTCGGCCACGGCGATCGCGGTCGGCATCCTGGGCTTTGCAGCCGTGTTCCAGTCGCTGCGCTCGACCGTGGCCCCGGCGGATGGCGGCGCGCAGCTGATCTATGCCTTCGAGGCCGTCATCATCGGCGGCATGGGTTCGGTCTGGGGGGCCTTCCTGGGCGCCATGGTGCTGGGCGTGGCGCAGGCCATCGGCTTTCGCATCGATCCCGGCTTTGGCGTCCTGGCCGGGCATATCGTCTTTCTGCTCGTGCTGGCGACGCGCCCGCAGGGCCTGTTCGGAAGGGCCTGATCCATGACCTTTGTTTCCATGATGCCGCCGCAGGTGCGGATCCGGCGACAGACCGCCTCGGGGCGGATCGCGCTGGCGCTGTTCCTGCTGGCGGTGGTCGGGCTGGCGGCGATGCCCTGGTGGGCCAAGACCGGCACCATCCGCATGGTGCTGGAACTGTGCTGCTATGTCGCCGTCGCGCAGATGTGGAACCTGCTGGCGGGCTATGCGGGCCTTGTGTCGGTGGGCCAGCAGGCCTTTATCGGGGCAGCGGGCTATGCGCTGTTCGTGCTGGCCCAGATCTTCGGGGTGAACCCGTTCCTGGCGGTCTTCCTGTCGCTGCTGGTGCCCTTGGTGCTGGCCGTGCCCTGCTATCTGCTGCTGCATCGCCTGGACGGGCCGTATTTCGCCATCGGCACCTGGGTCGTGGCCGAGGTGTTCCGCCTGGTCGCCTCGAACCTGTCATGGGTCAATGCGGGGGCGGGCATGTCGCTGTCGGTGATGAAGGATTATTCCGCCTTTCAGCGCAACATCGCCATGTCGCTGTTCTGCGCGCTGCTGGTCCTTGTCAGCATCGGCGGCAGCTACTGGTTCCTGCGGTCGCGTTTCGGGCTGGCGTTGATCGCCATGCGCGACAATCCGGTGGCGGCGGCCAGCCAGGGCGTGAACGTGCGCCGGTTGCGGTTCCTGATCTATGTCGCCGCGGCGGTCGGATGCGGGCTGGTGGGCGCGGTCTATTTCATGGCCCAGTTGCGCATCAACCCGCCCTCGGCCTTTGATCCGATGTGGTCGAACATCGCCATCTTCATCGTCATGGTCGGCGGCATCGCCTCGATCGAGGGGGTGCTGATCGGCACGCTGATCTATTTCATCGCGGACCGGTATTTCGGCGAATACGGCGCCAGCTATTTCGTTGTCCTGGGGGGGATGACGGTTCTGGTGGCGCTTTACGCCCGCACGGGCATCTGGGGCATGATCTCGCGGCGCTGGGATGCGCCCTGGTTCCCGATCCGCCGCCATCTGGTTCTGGAAAGGGACAAGCCATGAAGGCCGTCATCTTCGACGCGGTGGGCCAGCCGCTGCGCAACGATACCCGCCCCGATCCCGCGCCCGCCCCCGACGAGGTCGTGCTGCGCGTCTCCGGCTGCGGCATCTGCGGCAGCGACCTGCACATCACCGAGGATCCCAAGCCCTTCGGCATCGGGCCGGGTTTTGTCCTGGGCCATGAAATCGCGGGCGAGGTGGTGGCGACGGGCACCGGGGTGCGGGATCTGCGCCCCGGCGACCGGGTGGCGGTGGTGCCGATGCGCGGCTGCGGCCATTGCCCGCGCTGCCTGGCGGGTGATCCGGCCCGCTGCCCCGACATGGTGCTGATCGGCGGCGGCTATGCCGAGCATGTCACCGTCGCCGCGCGCCAGTGCCAGCGCCTGCCCGACGGCGTGGCGCTGGCCGACGCCGCCCTGGCCGAGCCGCTGGCGGTGGCGCTGCATTGCATCGTCCGGTCGGGCATGAAGCCCGGCGACCGGGTGGCGGTGATCGGCGCCGGTCCCATCGGGCTGCTGGTGGCCTTCTGGGCGCGGCGGATGGGGGCCAGCCATGTGGCGGTGGCCGACCTGCACGACCATCAGCGCGACCGGGCGCTGGCGCTGGGGGCCACGGGCTTTGCGCTGTCCGGCCCCGGCCTTTCCGAAAATCTTGCCGACCTGTGCGGCGGTGCGCCCGACATCGTCTTCGAATGCGTGGGCAAGCGCGGCCTGCTGCAGGCCGCGTCCGAAGCCGTGCGGCTGCAAGGCAAGGTGATCGGCGTGGGATTGTGCATCGGCGGCGACGAATGGGATCCCTTTGTCGCGCTGTCCAAGGAAATCGACCTGATCTTCAGCGTCTTCTTCCATCAGCGCAATGAATTCGGCATGGCGCTGGATGCACTGGCCGCCGGCCCCTTCGCGCCGCAGGCCATCATCACCGACCGGATCGGCCTGCCGCAGGTGCCGCAGGTCTTCGAATCCCTGCGCCGCCGCACCACGCAATGCAAGGTGCTGATCCAGCCCGAACTGTCCTGAGGAGAAGCAAGACATGGCCGTGAACTTTGAAACGCTGGAATACGATATCGGCGGCGTGCGGACGGTGGTGAAGGCCATCGGCTCCGGCAAGCCGATCCTGTTCCTGCACGGCGCCGCCACGCTGGAGGGCTTCGATTTCGCCGAAGGGCTTGCCGACCGCTTCCGCGTGCTTCTGCCCAGCCATCCGGGCATGGGGCTTTCCGGCCCCGCACCGCATGTCGCCGACATCTCGGACATGCTGCTGCACTACCTGAACCTGATGGATGCGCTGGACCTGCCGGAAAAACCGCACCTGATGGGCTTTTCCATGGGCGGCTGGATGGCCACCGAACTGGCCGCCATCGCCCGCGAACGCTTCGACAAGCTGGTGCTGATCGCGCCCGCCGGGCTGAACGATCCGGCCCATCCGGCCACCCCCTTGGGCGGCATCGCGCCGCAGGATTTTCCCGGTCATCTGACCCATGACCCGGCGGTCGCGGGACGCTTCTTTCCCGACGGCAGCGATCCGGCCTTTGCCGAATCCTTCGGCGCCGACCGCGCGCGCGAGGGCGATCTGGTCGGGCGGCTGTGCGCGCCTTTCGGCATGGGCCACCCGAACCTGCGCCGCTTCATGGCGCGGATCACCAATCCGACCCTGCTGGTCTGGGGCGAACGGGACCGGCTGCTGCCCGCGTCCCAGGCGCCGATCTGGCTGGAGAACCTGCCTGACGCGCAGTTCCTGTCCGTCCCCGAGACCGGCCACCTTGTGCCGCAGGAACGTCCCGAAACCCTGAAAACCATCGGCGATTTCCTCGCCGCCTGAACCATCCCCGAGGAGGAGCAAGATGAACAAGCCCATGAACCACAGCTATTGGGGCAAGTCCGTCGATTACCGCGAGATGCTGAAGCAGATCGCCCAGATCGGCCCGCAGCTTGAAGCCAATGCCCCGGCGGACGAGGCGGCGGGCGAATTGACGCCCGAAACCTTCGCCCTGCTGAAACCCCTGCGTTTCTCGCATCTGCTCGCCACCGAGGAACTGGGCGGCGCGCAGATGCGCCCGACCGAGGTGCTGCAGCTGCTGGAAGCCGTCAGCTATCATTCCGGCTCGGCCGGCTGGGTGTCGATGGTGCATTGCTGCATCGGCGCGATGTCGGCGGCCTTTCTGCCCGACAGCGCGGTGGAACGCCTGTTCGCGCCCGGCACCGACAACCGCTTTTCCGGGCAGGGCGCGCCGCTGGGGATGCTGAAAAAGGTCGATGGCGGCTATACCCTGACCGGCAAGTGGAGCTATGGCTCGGGCTTTTCGCATGCCACCTGGTCGCATTCGGCCTGCTTCGTGGACGACGGCACCGGCAAGCCCGCCAAGGACGAAGCGGGCAATGTCATCGTCATGTGCGCCCATGCGCCCATTCCCGAACACAACCAGCTTGGCAACTGGGACGTGCTGGGGCTGAAGGGCACCGGGTCCATCGACTATTCCGCCGAGGACGTGTTCATCGCCGAGGATCTGGTGTTCCCCATCCTGACCGCGCCGCCGCAGCGTCTGAAGGAGTTGTTCAGCCTGGGGATCGTCGGCCTTGCCGCCATCGGCCATACCGGCTGGGCCATGGGCGCCGGGCGGCGGATGCTGGACGAGATCGCGGGCTTCGCGCGGTCGAAATCCGGCCGCGCCGGGCTGATCGGCGAAAGCGAGAAGTTCTGGCACGATTATGGCCGCGCCGAGGCCAGCTATCGCGCCGCCCGCGCCTTCGTCATGGAGGTCTGGGGCGAGATCGAGCATCTGGCCGAAAGCGGCCAGATGATGAGCACCCGCCAGATCAGCCTTGTCCATCTGGCCAAGGCCCAGATCCACGAGGTCGGCGTCGATGTCTGCAACTTCGCCTATCGCGCCTCGGGCGGCGCCGGGCTGCGCGCGGGCGTGATCCAGCGCACCTTCCGCGACATGATGGTGGCGGCGAACCACTTCACCATCGCGCCGTCCATCGTCACGTCGGCGGGCCGCGAACTGGGCGGCCAGTGGACCGACCGGGTCTGGCAGTTCTATGACCTGATCGAGAAGAAGTAGGCACCCGCCGGGGCGGGGACACCCCTGTCCCGGCAGCATTCGGAGCGCGCAGATGACCGACCAACCGCTTTCGCAGGCCTTCCGAGAGGCCTTCCGCTGCCATCCCGCCGGGGTGGCGGTGATCACCGCCGATCCTGGCGGCAGGCCGGTGGCGATGACCGTTTCCTCGCTGATCTCGGTCAGCGCGGAGCCGCCCACGGTGGCCTTTTCGCTGTCGTCGCGCTCGGGTTCGACGGCGGCGGTGCTGGCGGCGGGCGGGATCGTGATCCATCTGCTGCGTTATGACGACCTGGCGCTGGCGCAGCTTGGGGCGACGCCGGGGGCGGACCGCTTTGGCCCCGATGTCGCCTGGCAGCGCCTGCCCACGGGCGAGCCGCGCTATGACGGCGTGGCGACATGGTTCCGCGCGCGGATCCAGGGCTCGCTGCCGGTGGAGGGCGCGACCGTGGTGGTGGCGGAACTGCTGGAGGGAGAGGCAGGCCATGCCCCCGACGCGCCGGAACTGGAATCGCTGGTCTATCTGGACCGGCGCTGGCACCGGCTGCGAGAGGCGGCGGACGGCCGCATCAGCCTGACCCTGATGGCCGAGGACAGCCGCGATGTGTTCCGCTGACCTCCCCGCCAGGGGCGCGTCTTCATAACGCAAGGCGATATTGCCGCCGGTTCATCCGATCCAGTTCGCGCTGGCCCGCCCTTAGGGTGGCATCAGGAAGACCGGCCAGAAAGGAAGGGGGCCATGGCGATTCTGTCGCTGCGGGATGTGTCGAAGCGCTTCGGCTCTCTGACGGTGGCCGAGGCGGTCAGCTTCGATCTGGCCCCCGGCGAGGCGCTGGGCATCATCGGCCCGAACGGCGCCGGGAAATCCACGCTGTTCAACCTGATCACCGGCAACCTGCGTCCCGACCGGGGCGCTATCTGCCTGGACGGGCGCGACATCACCGCCGAAACGCCGATGCAGCGCTGCGCCAGCGGCATCGGCCGGTCCTTCCAGATCCCGCAGCCCTTCGATCACCTGTCGGTTTACGAGAACCTGCTGGTCGCGGCGCGTTTCGGGGGTGGCGTCGATGCCGCGCAGGCGCCCGGCCACTGCATGGACATCCTGCGCCGCACCGGGCTGGCGCCGCTGGCAGACCGCAAGGCGGGGGGCTTGCCTCTGCTGAATCGCAAGCGGCTGGAACTGGCCCGCGCCTTGGCGACGAAGCCGCGCGTAATCCTGCTGGACGAAATCGCGGGCGGGCTGACCGAGGCCGAATGCGGCGAACTGATCGCCACCATCCGCGACATTCACGCCGAGGGCACCGCGATCCTGTGGATCGAGCATGTGCTGCACGCGCTGACCGCCGTCGTGACGCGGCTGATGGTGCTGAACTTCGGCCGGGTGCTGATGATCGGCGCGCCCGATCAGGTCATGGCCGCCCCCGAGGTGCGCGAGATCTATCTGGGGATCGAGGCATGAGCGCGCTTCTGCAAGTGACCGGGCTGACGGCCCATTACGGCGATTTCCAGGCCCTGTTCGGGGTGGATCTGGCGCTGGATCCGGGCCAGACCCTTGCGATCATCGGCGCGAACGGGGCGGGCAAGACCACGCTGATGCGGGCGATCACCGGCATCGCGCGGGTCACCGGCGGGTCGGTGGTGCTGGACGGGCAGCGGCTGGACCGGATGGCCGCGCCCGAGATCCTGCGCGCGGGCGTGGCCATGGTGCCCGAAGGGCGGCGCCTGTTTCCCAGCCTGACGGTCGAGGAAAACCTGCGCATCGGCGCCCATGCCCGGCAGGGCGGCGGCTTCTGGACGCTGCCCCGCATTTACGACCTGTTTCCGGTGCTGCGCGACCGCAGGGACCATCCCGGCACCGCGCTGTCCGGTGGCCAGCAGCAGATGGTCGCCATCGGGCGGGCGCTGATGTCGAACCCGCGCGTGCTGCTGTGCGACGAGCTGTCCTTGGGCCTTGCCCCGGTGGTGATCCGCGAAATCTATGCCGCCTTCCCGGCCATCCGCGACAGCGGCACCGCCATTGTCGTCGTCGAACAGGATATCGGCCAGGCCCTGAAGGTGGCCGACCGCGTGCATTGCATGATGGAAGGGCGGATCACCCTGTCGGGCGCCCCGGCGGATCTGGGTCGCGAGGCGATCCACGGCGCCTATTTCGGGGTGAGGCAGGGATGATCTGGCTGGACACGCTGATCCAGGGGCTGATGCTGGGCGGGCTTTACGCCTTGTTCGCGGCCGGGCTGTCGCTGGTGTTCGGGATCATGCGGCTGGTCAACCTGGCCCATGGCGACCTGATCGTGCTGGGCGCCTATCTGATCCTGGGGATCGGCACGGCGACTGGGCTGAACCCCTTTCTGGCCGCAGCCCTTGCGCTGCCGCCGATGTTCGCCCTGGGCTGGCTGTTGCAGACGGCGCTTCTGAACCGTGTCTTGGGCGAGGATATCCTGCCGCCGCTTCTGGTGACCTTCGGCCTGTCGGTGGTGATCCAGAACGCGCTGCTGATGGGGTTTTCGGCTGACAGCCGCAAGCTGCCCGTGGGCCCGGTCGAGGCGCAGTTGCTGGCCCTGGGGCCGGTCAACCTGGGGGTGATGCCGCTGATCACCTTTGCCTCCGCCGTGGCGGTGATCCTGGGGCTGAACCGGCTTTTCTACCGCACCGCGCTGGGCCGGGCCTTCCGCGCCACCTCGGACGATCCGGTGACGGCGCAACTGATGGGCATCCGGCCGCAGCGGGTCTTTGCGGTGGCGACCGGCATCGCGCTGGTGGTGGCGACGATTGCCGCGCTTTATCTGGGGGCACGGGCGAATTTCAACCCTTCGGCCGGGCCGGCGCGCCTGCTTTACGCCTTCGAGGCGGTAATCATCGGCGGCCTTGGCAGCCTGTGGGGCACGCTGGCCGGGGGGCTGGTGATCGGCGTGGCGCAAGCTTTCGGCGCGGCGCTGAACCCCGAATGGCAGATCCTGGCGGGGCATCTGGCCTTCGTGGCCGTGCTGCTTGTGCGCCCGCGCGGGCTGTTTCCGCGCGCCAATGATTAGGGACGGGGCCATGAGAAAGATGCTTCTTCCCGTGATCCTGCTTCTGGCGGTTGTCCTGCTGGCGGCGCTTCCGGTGATCGGCAGCCGCGCGCTGGTGCAGGATCTGTTCATGGTCCTGTGCCTGCTGGTGCTGGCGCTGAACTGGAACATGCTGGCGGGTTTTGCGGGGCTGGTGTCCGTGGGCCAGCAGGCCTTTGTGGGCATCGGCGCCTACGGCATGTTCGCCTGCGTCATCCTGTGGGGCATGGATCCGCTGGCGGGTCTTCTGGCGGGCGGTGTGGTCGCCATGGCGCTGTCGGTGCCGGTGGCCTTCTTCACCTTCCGCCTGAACGGCGCCTATTTCGCCATCGGCACTTGGGCGGTGGCCGACATCGCCCGGTTGGGCTTCAGTCAGTGGAAGGCACTGGGCGGTGGCACCGGCACCGCGCTTCCGAAGTCCGCCGTGCAGGACATGCCCGGGATCGAGGCCATCCGCGCCCTGATCGGCGGGTCCAGGGCCGCGGCGGTCGATGCGCTGACCTATTGGCTGGCGCTGGCGCTGGCGGTGGCGATGCTGGTGGCAAGCTGGGCCTTTCTGCGGTCGCGCATGGGGCTGGGCTTGCAGGCCGTGCGCGACAATCCGGTCGCGGCGCGTTCGGTGGGCGTCGATCCCGTGCGGCTGAAGGCGCTGGTCTTTCTGCTGACGGCCTTCGGCACGGGCATCTGCGGCGGGCTTCTGTTCATCCAGATCGGGCGGATTTCCCCCGATGCGGCCTTTTCGCTGCTGGACTGGACCGCCTTCGTCATCTTCATCGTCGTGATCGGCGGCATCGGCACGCTGCCCGGCCCGGTCGTGGGCGTGCTGGTCTTCCATGGACTGCAGCGCCTGCTGGCCGATTACGGCACCGTTTATCTGATCGTCCTGGGGCTGATCGGCATCGCGATCATGCTGTTCGCGCGCCGCGGCCTGTGGGGCGGGTTCATCGAACGCACCGGCCTGGATCCCGTGCCGCTGTCCCATGCGGCGCCCCGGCCAGACAACTGATCCACAAGGAGGACAGGATCGTGAGCTATTTCACCGAAGCCAATTCGGCCGCCACCGTGAACGGGCGCATGGGCGCGCAGACCGACGACCGGCTGGCGGCCGTCATGGAAAGCCTGGTCCGGCACCTGCATGATTTCGTGAAGGATGTCGGCCTGACGCAAGAGGAATGGGAATATGCCATCGGTTTCCTGACCCGCACCGGCCAGATCTGTTCGGGCGAACGGCAGGAATTCATCCTGCTGTCCGATGTGCTGGGGGTGTCGATGCTGGTCGATGCGATCAACAACCGCCGCCCCGAGGGCGCGACCGAAAACACCGTCTTCGGTCCCTTCCATGTGGACGGCGCGCCGATCCGGCAGATGGGCGACACCATCAGCCTGGACGGCAAGGGCGAAAGCTGCCTCTTCGAGGGACGGGTGCTGGATCTGGACGGCAATCCGGTCGAGGGCGCCACGGTCGATGTCTGGTCCGACAATGCCGACGGATATTACGACGTGCAGCAGCCGGGCATCCAGCCGAAATGGAACAACCGCGGCCGCTTTGTCACCGGGCCGGACGGGGCCTATGCCTTTCGCGGCATCAAGCCGGTCAGCTATCCGATCCCCGACGACGGGCCGGTGGGGCAGATGCTGGGGCATCTGGGCCGCCACCCTTACCGGCCCGCGCACATGCATTATCTGGTCACCGCGCCGGGCTATCAGCGGCTGGTTACGCATACCTTCGTGGGCGGCGATGAATACCTGACCTCGGACGCGGTGTTCGGCGTCAAGGACACCCTGGTCGCCCCCTACGAACGCCTGGAGGACGGCGATACGCTGTGGCGCTCGCCCTTCGATTTCGTCCTGGTCCCGGTCTGAGGCCGCCATGCCCAACGTGAAGATCTATATCGACGAGGCCTGCTACGACGCGGTGCGGCCGACCGTCTCCGGCCTGCTGCCGGACCTGCGCGCGATGCTGTGCAGGCTGCTGGAGGTTCCGCCCGCCGCCTGCCAGTTCGCGGTGCTGCCGGTGCTGGCGCTGCCCGATCAGCCCGACATCAATGTGGAGCTGCACCTGATGCCGCGGCCCCGCGACCGGCTGGAACAGGTCGCGGCCGGATTGCGCGACAGCCTGTCGCGCGTCAGCGGCCTGACGGTGGCGGTCAGGATCGCGCTGCTGGATGCCGCGACCTATGTGGCGCTGAAATGATCAGCCGCGCCGACGGGTGATCTGCTGGTCATGGTCCATCCGTGCCTGAAGCCGCTGGCATTCGGTCAGCAGGAACGCCGTCAGTTGCCGCACGGCCGGCGGCAACTGACGGTCCGAGACGCGCAGGATGCCCAGCTGGCGTTCGGCATGATCGATCTTCAGCGGCAGCGCCTCGAGCGGGATGGTTCGGCGCGACAGGAACACCACCGAATAGGGCAGCACGGTCAGCGCGTCCGAGCCGGTCAGCACCGACTGGATCGAAGCCAGCGTGCCGCCCGAGAAGTTCACCCGGAAATCCTCTTGCCCGATGGATTTCAGCGCCCGCTGCAGGTCGCGGTACAGCGGGCTGTCGGCAGGCGGCGCGATCCAGGCATAGGGCGCGATATGGTTCAGCGTGATGCCGCGCGTGCGGGTCAGGGGATGGCCCGCGCGGCAGGCGATGACATTGTTGCCCGACAGAAGCGGCGTGAATTCCAGATCCGGGGGCACCTGTCCGGGATGCAGCGGCAGGATCGCGACATCCAGGCCGCCGTTCCGCAGCCCCGCTTCAAGCTGGTTCAGATAGCCATAGGACTGGTCGATCTGCACATCGGCATGGCGCGACTGGAATTCCGCGATCATCGAGGCCACCACGCCATCCATGAAGATCGGCGATCCGCCGACCCGCAGCCGCCCCGCCAGCCCTTGGCGATAGCGTTGCACCAGCAGGCTTGCCTCCTTGTTGGCGCGGTGGATGCGGCTGCCAAGGCGCGCCAGGCTGGCGCCCAGTTCGGTCGGGCGCAGGGGACGGCGTCCCGGCTCGAACAGGGGCAGGCCGATGCGCGCCTCCAGCAGCGCCATCGAGCGCGACACCGAGGGCTGCGACTTGCCCAGGGCCTCGGCCCCTTCGGTCAGCCCGCCCTGTTCGACGATGGCCGCCAGGATTTCCAGATGTTCGCTGTCGAGTTTCATAGCGCAAAGCGATATTACAGCGCGCACATCCGATCAATATTTCTGTTTCCGGGCGATAGATTTGTCCGCAGGAAAAGGGGGAGCCATGTCTTTCTACCGCGATGAGTTCACCGCGCGCAGCGCCGCGGTGCGCGTGCGTTTCGGCGCCGGCATCCGCAAGACGGTGGCCGAGGAGATCGAGGCGCTTGGCGCCAGCCGGGCGCTGATCCTGACCACGCCGCAGCAGGCCGCCATGGCCGACGAATTCGCCGCGCTCTGCGGCGCGGCGGCCGTCGGCCGCTTCACGGGCGCGGTGATGCACACGCCGGTCGATGTCTCGGAACAGGCGACGGCCCTGGCGCGCGATCTGGACGCGGATGTGCTGGTTGCGGTCGGGGGCGGATCGACCACGGGCCTGGGCAAGGCCATCGCGCTGCGCACCGACCTGCCGCAGATCGTGGTGCCCACCACCTATGCGGGATCCGAGGCGACGGGAATCCTTGGCCAGACCGAAAACGGCGTCAAGACCACGCTGACCAGCCCCAGGGTCCAGCCCGAGGTGATCCTTTACGACGCCGAGCTGGTGACCAGCCTGCCGGTCGGGATGACCGTGACCAGTGCCCTGAACGCGATGGCCCATGCCGCCGAGGGACTTTACGCGCGCGACCGTTCGCCCCTGTCGTCCCTGATGGCGGTCGAGGGGCTGCGCGCCTTCCGCGACAGCCTGCCCGCCGTCATGGCCCGGCCCGATGACGTGGCGGCGCGGGGGCAGACCCTTTACGGCGCCTGGCTGTGCGGGACGGTTTTGGGACAGGTTGGCATGGCGCTGCATCACAAGCTTTGCCACACGCTGGGCGGCAGCTTCGATCTGCCCCATGCCGAAACGCATGCGGTGATCCTGCCCCATGCCCTGGCTTTCAACGCCGAGGCGGTGCCCGATCTGCTGGCGCCGGTGAGCGAACTTTTCGGCCACGGAAATGCGGGTTCGGGATTGTGGCATTTCGCGCGTGAAGCCGGCGCGCCCCTGGCGCTGCGCGATCTTGGCCTGAAGGAAGGCGATCTGGACCGGGCGGCCGATCTGGCCTCGGCCAATCCCTATTGGAATCCGCGTCCCGTGACGCGCGACGGCATCCGCGGCCTGTTGCAGGCCGCATGGGCGGGGGTCGAACCCGCCGTCTGATCCTGAAAGGGCGCGGGCAGGAAGGCCCGCGCCCAACTGCATATCCTTGGGAGGACATCCATGGCAGACATGAGCACCGATGTGCTGATCATCGGCACGGGCCCCGCAGGCTCGGCCACGGCGGCGCTGCTGTCCAGCTACGGCATCGCCAACATGGCGGTGAACCGCTATCGGTGGCTGGCGAACTCGCCCCGCGCCCATATCACCAACCAGCGCACCATGGAGGTGCTGCGCGACCTGGGCCGCGAGGTCGAGGACGAGGCCTATCTGTTCGCCACCCACCAGGATCTGATGGGCGAGAACATCTTCTGCGAAAGCCTCGCGGGCGAGGAGATCGGCCGGATGAAGGCCTGGGGCAACCATCCGCTGTCCAAGGCCGAGCATCTGATGTCGTCCCCCACGAAGATGAACGACCTGCCCCAGACCTATATGGAGCCGCTGCTGTTCAAGACCGCCTGCCAGCGCGGCACCCAGGCGCGCATGTCCACCGAATACCTGCGGCACGAACAGGATGCCGACGGGGTGACGACGACCTGCCTCGACCGGCTGTCGGGCAGGGAATTCACCATCCGCTCGAAATACCTGGTCGGCGCGGATGGCGGCAAATCGCTGGTCGCCGAACATGCGGGCCTGCCCTTCGAGGGCAGGATGGGCGTGGGCGGCAGCATGAACATCCAGTTCCGCGCCGACCTGTCCAGATATGTCGCGCACCGGCCCTCGGTCCTTTACTGGGTCATGCAGCCGGGCGCGGATGTCGGCGGCATCGGCATGGGGCTGGTGCGGATGGTGCGGCCCTGGAACGAATGGCTGATCGTCTGGGGCTATGACATCAACGGCCCCGAGCCCGAGGTCACGCCGGAATTCGCCACCGGCGTCGCGCGCCAGTTGATCGGCGACCCGGATCTGGAAATCGAGCTTGTCTCCGCGAACACCTGGACGGTGAACAACTATTACGCGACCCGGACCAGCCAGGGCCGGGTGTTCTGCATGGGCGACGCGATCCACCGCCATCCGCCGTCGAACGGGCTCGGCTCGAACACCTCGATCCAGGATGCCTTCAACCTGGCCTGGAAGCTGGCGATGGTGCTGAAGGGGCAGGCGGGCGAACGCCTGCTGGACAGCTATGACGCGGAACGCGCGCCGGTCGCCCGGCAGATCGTCACCCGCGCCAACCAGTCCATCGCCGAGACCGGCCCGATCTTCGCCGCGCTCGGCATGGCCGAGGGCGTCAGCCCCGAGCAGATGCAGAAGAACCTGCAGGCCCGCACCCAGGGCACCTCTGATGCCGAGGAGCAGCGCGAGGCGATCCGCAAGGCCATCGCCTTCAAGAAATACGAGTTCGACGCCCATGGCGTCGAGATGAACCAGCGCTACCGATCCGAGGCGGTGGTGACGGACGGTCAGATCGAGCCCGCCTTTTCGCTGGATGCCGACCTGCATTACCAGCCCACCACCTGGCCCGGCGCGCGGCTGCCCCATGCCTGGCTATACCGTCACGACACGGGGGCCGAAGTCTCGACGCTGGATCTGTGCGGGCATGGCCGCTTTACCCTGCTGACCGGGCTTGGCGGCGAGGACTGGGTCCAGGCGGCCGAGGCGCTGGCGGCGGAACTGGGGATCGAGATCGCCGCCCATGTGATCGGCCCGCGCCAGACCCATGTCGATCACAGCGGCGACTGGGCCCGCCTATCCGAGATCCGCGACGATGGCTGCCTGCTTGTCCGCCCGGATCATCATGTCGCCTGGCGCTCGGTGACGAAAAGCGTCACCGCCAGGGCGGACCTGACTCGCGTGCTGAAGGCTGTTCTGGCGCGTTGAGGGCAGTCGCCGGGCTGACCGCTGATTCAGCATGGCATCCCTGAAAAGGGTTGATCCGTTGCCTGAAGGGGTTTCAGCCGAAAGCAGCATGACGTTCCCCAGGAAGGGAATTCGCAGCCTCCGGGTTCTCCAGGAACCTGGGGGCGCCGGAGATGCGGATTTTCCTGGTTTGCTGGTAAAGTCCGGCCACATTCCCGGCGGGATCTTCAAGAAGGGGCCGGAAAGGCCACCTTCCCGCCGGCCTCTATAATCCCCGATCAAGGTCAGGATCGATCCGTTCCTGATGTCGGCATCGGTCTCCACCAATGCCGATCTCGCCTGCTTCGTCGATGCCTCGGGCTATCGCGCGGTGGCTGACCGCAAAGGCTGACGCGTCGCCTTTCACCTGCTGCCGGATAAACGCCTGGGTTTGACCACGAAGCCTGTTGGTCAAGGCGCGCGCCTGCCACTTTGGAACGACCGTTCATGCTGCTGGCGGCACCGCGCCCTTTGCGCGTGTTGCGGGCACGGTGATCCAGGATGGCAGCCGTGCAGAAAGGGACCGGCAGGCGACCCCCCCTTCGCGCCTTGCGGAGGGCACAAGAAAACTCTCGCGAAAAGCAGGAATTGGCTACAGGCTTGCCATAAGGGCAGCGTGCGGCCTTTCCGCGAACCGCCTGCGGGGAAGCGGCAGATCCATGGAAAAGCATGGCGGGGCTTGGCGGCTCGCGCCATCTGCGCCGTGTCGTTCTGTACAACAGAACGATATTCTTATTGACAGAATGAGGCGTGATTCGCCATAAACCTGCTGGGGCCCGCATGGTCCCGCAGCGCCGAAAGGCGCCTTTGGGGAGGGGAGTTCTCGATGTTCAAAAGACGTGGCCTCTTGAAAAGCGGTATGGCCGTCGCCCTGGCAGGGGCCCTGATGGGGGCCGTGCCGGTCTTCGCCCAGGACGCACCGCAGCTGGAGATGTTCGTGCCGGCGGCGCCGGGCGGCGGCTGGGACCAGACCGCCCGGACGATGGAGCAGGTGCTGCGCAAGGAAGGCCTGATTTCCGGCGCGCAGATCACCAATGTCGGCGGCGCCGGCGGCACGGTCGGGTTGCCGCAGTTCATCAACCAGTGGAAGGGCAGGCCGAACGCGCTGATGGTGTCCGGCATGGTCATGGTGGGCAGCATCATCGCCAACCGCTCGCCCGTGTCGCTGGACCAGGTCACGCCCATCGCCCGGCTGACGGGCGAGTTCGAGGCCCTGGTCGTTCCGGCGGCATCGCCGTTCCAGACCGTGGATGATTTCATGGCGGCCCTGAAGGCCGATCCGGCGGCGGTCCCGGTGACCGGCGGGTCGGCGGGCGGTTCGGACCACATCCTGTTCGGGCTGATCGGCAAGTCGGCCGGCGTTCCCGCGACCAGCCTGTCCTATGTCCCCTATGCGGGCGGCGGAGAGGCCCTGGCGGCCCTGCTGGGCAACCAGGTCGCGGCGGGCATTTCCGGCTATGGCGAGTTCGCCGAGCAGGTGAAGGCCGGCGGGCTGCGGGTGCTGGCCATCTCGGCCGGCGAACGGCAGGAAGGGATCGACGCGCCGACGCTGAAGGAGGCGGGCATCGATGTCGAGCTGTTCAACTGGCGCGGTGTCTTCGCCCCGCCCGAGGTGTCGGACGAGGACAAGGCCGCGATGATCAAGCTGGTCGAGACCATGGCCGCCTCGGACTCCTGGAAGACCGAGGCCGCCAATCGCGGCTGGAGCGAGATCCTTCTGACCGGCGACGACTTTGCCACCTTCCTGGCCGAGGAAAACAAGCGCATCGAGGCGATCCTGAAGGATCTTGGCATGGCCTCGTAGAACAAGTGCGGGCGCGGCGGTCAAGCCGCGCTCTTGCCGGCACTGGAGGTCCACGGCTGCCTGGCAGTCAGGACAGGGAGGGAAATCATGTCCATCAACGAAGCGCAGCCCGCCCCGAAGCGGATCGCGGTACCTGAACTCATCATCGGCCTGGGGGTCGTGGGCTTTGCCCTGCTGGCGCTTTGGCAGACGCTGAGCATCCCCGCCTCGCCGATGTATGCCAAGGTCGGCCCGACCGCCTTTCCCTATATCACGGTGACCGGCCTCGCCCTTCTGGGGGCGCTTCTGGTCGTTGCCGCCCTGCGCGGCGGCTGGCAGCCGCAGGAGGAAAAGGAAACGCCCATCGACTGGAAGGGCGTGTCCTTTGTCGCCGCTGGCCTTCTTGCGAACCTTGTCCTGATCAAGCCGCTGGGCTTCACCGCCGCGTCGGTCGTCATGTTCGTGCTTGTCTGCTACGGCTTCGGAAGCCGCCATCCCCTGCGCGACGGGGGCATCGGTCTTGTTCTTGCGCTGGCGGCCTATTTCGGCTTCGCCAAGGCGCTTGGCGTCAATATCGGCGCGGGTGTCGTCGAACGCCTGCTGGGGGCCTGACAATGGAAACGCTTGCCCAGCTTGCCCATGGCTTCGCCGTCGCCCTGACGCCCGCCAACCTCATGTGGTGCCTTCTGGGCACCACGCTTGGCACCGCCATCGGCGTGCTGCCCGGCCTGGGGCCGGCGCTGACGATCGCGCTGTTGCTGCCGATCACCTTCCAGGTGCCGCCCGAGGCGTCGTTCATCCTGTTCGCCGGCATCTATTACGGCGCGATGTATGGCGGCTCGACCACCTCGATCCTGCTGAACACGCCGGGCGAAAGCGCGACCATCGTGACGGCGCTGGAGGGCAACCGGATGGC
Source organism: Paracoccus sp. SSK6 (assembly GCF_039770665.1). Classification (NCBI taxonomy): domain Bacteria; kingdom Pseudomonadati; phylum Pseudomonadota; class Alphaproteobacteria; order Rhodobacterales; family Paracoccaceae; genus Paracoccus; species Paracoccus sp. SSK6. The sequence goes on from NZ_JBDPNJ010000030.1 coordinate 25,809, forward strand.
CCGGTCCGGCCGGGGCGGGGCCGCGCTGGCGACGGCGGCGATCGGTTCCTTCGTGGCCGGTCTCATCGGCACGGTGGGGATCGCGTTCCTTGCGCCGGTCGTGGTGGACATGGCGCTGCTGTTCGGACCCGCCGAATATTTCTCGCTGATGATCCTGGCCTTCGTGATGGTTTCGGCGGTCTTGGGGTCGTCGTCGGTGCGCGGGCTGACAAGCCTTTTCGTCGGCCTTGCCCTTGGCATCGTGGGGGTCGATCTTCAGACCGGCCAGGCCCGCTTCACCTTCGGCATGGTGGAACTGCTGGACGGCGTGGATGTCATCCTGATCGCCGTCGGGCTGTTCGCGGTGGGCGAGACCCTTTACATCGCTGCGCGCCGATACGCCGGGCGGGACGAGGTCGTGCCGCTCAGGGGCTCGCTCTACATGACGGCGCAGGAATGGGGCCGGTCGTGGAAGGCCTGGATCCGTGGCGCCCTGATCGGTTTTCCCATCGGCGCGATGCCGGCGGGCGGGGCCGAGATCCCGACCTTCCTGTCCTACGCGCTGGAAAAGAAGCTGTCCAAACACAAGGAGGAGTTCGGCACCACGGGCGCGATCGAGGGCGTTGCCGGGCCCGAGGCGGCCAACAATGCCTCGGCTGCAGGGGTGCTGGTGCCGATGCTGACGCTGGGCCTGCCGACCTCGGCCACCGCGGCGATCATGCTTTCGGCCTTTCAAAGCTATGGCATCCAGCCAGGGCCGCTGCTTCTGCAGACGCAGCCCGGCCTGGTCTGGGGCCTGATCGCCAGCCTGTTCCTTGCCAACATCATCCTTGTCATCCTGAACCTGCCGCTGATCGGGCTTTGGGTGCGGATGCTGAAGATCCCGGCGCCGCAGCTTTATGCGGGCATCCTCGTCTTCGCGACGATCGGCTCCTACGGCATCTCGCAATCGGTGGTGGATCTCGTCGTCCTCTATCTGCTGGGCGCGATGGGCTTTCTGATGCGGCGCTTCGATTTCCCGACGGCCCCCGTCATCATCGGCATGATCGTCGGGCCGCTGGCCGAGGCGCAGTTCCGCCGCGCGCTGACCATCTCGAACGGCGATGCGACGGTGTTCTTCACGCACCCGATCTCGCTGGCGCTGCTGGTCCTGTCGGCTGTCGCGCTGCTGGCCCCGCATGTCTACGGATGGATCCGCCACCGCCGGACGCGCGGACCCGACCACGTGCCGGGCGATGCCTGAGACAACGAAGGAACCAGCAATGTCCATGCTTCTTGACGGCGTCAGGGTGCTTGACCTGACCAATGTCCTGGCCGGTCCCTATTGCGCCTATCAGCTTGCGCTTCTGGGGGCGGACGTGATCAAGGTCGAATCCCCCGGAGGGGGCGATCTTGCCCGCCAACTGGGCGCGTCCCCCGACCTCAACAAGGCGCATATGGGCGCGTCCTTCCTGGCACAGAACGCCGGCAAGCGCTCGGTGGTCCTGAACCTCAAGGCCGAAGCCGACCGGGACCGCTTCCTCGACCTGGTCGCCTCGGCCGATGTCCTGGTCGAGAATTTCCGTCCCGGCGTCATGGACCGCCTGGGACTGGGCCATGCCAGCCTGAAGAAGGTCCAGCCGAAGCTGGTCTATTGCGCCATCTCGGGTTTCGGCCAGACCGGGCCCATGCGGGGCAACCCGGCCTATGACCAGATCATCCAGGGGCTGTCGGGCATCATGAGCATCACCGGCACGGCTGACACCGCGCCCCTGCGGGTGGGCTATCCGGTGGCGGATACCCTGGGCGGCCTTGTCGGCGCCTTTGCCATCGCTGCGGCGCTTGTCCGCCAAAAGGCCACCGGAGAGGGCGCCTTCCTCGATGTCTCGATGCTGGAATGCACGCTTTCGGCGCTTGGCTGGCCGGTGTCGAACTATCTCATCGCCGGGGTCGAGCCAGAGCCGATGGGCAATGACAACATGACGGCGGCGCCATCCGGCGCCTTCAGGACCGGCGACGGGTTGCTCAACATCGCCGCCAACAAGCAGGACCAGTTCGTCACCCTCGCCTCGCTGATCGGGCGGCCCGAGCTTGCCGGTGATCCCCGCTTTGCGGAACGCGAGGCGCGCAAGGCGAACCGGGCCGCCCTGACCGCCCTGATCGAGGAAGCGCTTGCCAGCCGCCCTGCCGCCGAATGGGAGCAATTGCTGAACGCCGCCGGGGTGCCGGCGGGCCGCGTCCTGACGATCCCCCAGATCCTGGCTGAACCGCAGGTGATGCAGCGCAATGTCACCACGCGCTTCGAAGATGTGCCGGGGGTCGATGGGCAGCTTACGGTGGTGCGCGGCGGCTTCATGGTGGACGGGACGGCACCGCTGCCGAAAGCGCCCCCACCCTCTCTGGGAGAGCATATGGAGGACATCTTCGCGGACCTTCCGTCCCGCAACCGGCCGGAGACCGTGGCATGACCCATCCCGAGAAGAAGACCGGCCGGAGCCGGGGCGAGGAATGGTGGTCAACCGACATCATCGAGATGTCGCCGGGCGTGATCCGGCTGCGCGGCTATGAGATCCAGGATCTGATCGGCCGGGTCAGCTTTCCGGCGATGATCTGGCTGATGCTGCGCGGCGAGCTGCCGACCGAGCGGCAGGCCGCGCTTCTGGGCATCGCGCTGGGGGCGGCGGTCGATCATGGGCCGCAGGCGCCGTCGATCGCGATCGCCCGGATGGCGGCGACCTGCGGCGTCGGCATCAACAGCGCCATGGCCTCGGCCGTCAACGTCTTGGGCGACGTGCATGGCGGCGCGGGCGAGCAGGCCCTTGCCTTCTTCGGCGAGATCGCGGACGCCATGGATGGCGGCCTGGATCTGCAGGCGGCGGTGTCCGACCGGCTGGACCGCTTCTTCCGCGAGGCGCAGGGCTATGTGCCCGGCCTCGGCCACCGCTTCCACCCCATCGACCCCCGCGCGCCCCGCCTGCTGGAGATCACGCGGGACTTCGCCGCCGAGGGCGTCATCGACGGCCGCTTCGCCGGGATCGCCGAGGCGGTCGAGGCAGAGGTCGCCCGCCGGAAAGGCAGGCGGATCCCCCTCAACATCGATGGCGCGACCGCCGTCATCTATGGGGAGCTGGGCTTCCCGCCGCCGCTGACCCGAGGCCTGTTCGTGCTGTCCCGCTCGGTCGGCATCCTGGCCCATGCCTGGGAACAGTCGCAGCGCTCCGAACGGAACAAGGGCCCGCTGCCAAGGGAATGGCTTTGGGCCTATACGGGCACCCCCGTCCGCGATCTTTAGGCGCCGGGCGAGGCTGATCCTTTCGCCGCCCGACCCCTGCGAAAGCCCGGCTTTCGCTCACAACAGGGATGTCCTGAGACGCGCGGCGCTTTCCTTCAGCGCCTCGATCGCCCCCCGCCGTGCCGCAGGACCAAACCGGCCGAGAAGGGCCGAGGCCGACAGCGCGCCGCGCAGGCGGCCCGCGGAATCGAACACCGGCACCGATACCGCCGCGATCTCGGGATCGCGCTCGCCCAGGGAAGTGTAATGGCCGGTCCGGCGGATGTCTTCGTAAGGCTCGCCGGGGCAGCCGTCATAGGCAAGAAGGACACGGCCGCCCGCGCCCCGGTCCAGCGGAAGCCGCGTGCCTTCTTCAAGGTGGTGCCGGACGGACCGGGGAGAGTTGAGCCGGTAGAGGCAGATGCGTTCCGCGCCCTCGCGGACATAGAAGGCGGCGGTTTCGGTCGTTGCCTCGACGATCCGGCGCAGTTCCGGGCGGATGTGTTCCTCAAGATCGAAGCTGCGCCGATACAGCGATCCAAGGCGCCAAAGGCTGGGGCCCAGATGATAGACGCCCCGGTCGTCGCGCGCCAGATAGCCGAACCGCTCCAAGGATCCCGCAAGCCGCAGGATCGTGCTTTTGTAAAGCCCCGTTTCCTGCGCCAGGGCAGCCAGGCTGAGAGATGTCCTGCCCTCCTGGAAGGCATCAAGGATCAGCAAGGCCCGCTCAACGGCGTCAACGCGATTTTCGCCCAAGCCCTGTACTCCTGCCAGAAAGGGAGATGATCCCTGGGACAAGGCATTCTGTCAAGGCGAACACCATTCTATCGAATGGCACGGCAGGGAAGGAAGGGTGCGTTGGTTTTCCTTCCGCCGGAACCCCAAAAGGATGAAGGATCCGTTGCGGCTGGCCTGCTGTTTCCAGGCCTTCCTGGCAAAGCCCTTCGGTGAAAGAAAACGCCGGCCTCATGGGAGTGTCCCGAACCTGGAGACAGGGGGGCGGCGTTGAGCCCTCATGGTGGGCTCCGCTTCGATATGCCGGTGCCGGTGCGCGACACGCCGGGCGCCATTGCCGAATGGCTTGGCACCTCGACCGACATCCACGACCTGCGCGACTTGCAGGCGCGGCAGGGCGTGATGGTGGCCGAACATCAGCACCGCACCCGCCACCTCATCACCGTGGTCGGTGCGATCTCGCGCCAGACCATCGACAAGGCGGGCTCGCTTGACGACTTCCGGCACCGCTTCGACGACAGGCTTGCCCGCCCTGTCGCGCGTCCAAGGCCTGTTGTCGCGTCTTTCGGCGGGCCAGCGGGTGAGTTTCGGCCAGTTGCCTGGATCGGAACGGTCGGCGATCGGCGCACGGGCAGGAAGGTGGCGCTTGACGGAGCCCAGACGTGCCGCTTCCTCTGGCCTTGCACGAACTAGCGACGAATGCCCTGAAATACGGGGTGCTTGCTTGCCCAGAAGGGCGGCTTGCGATCCGCTGGAACGTGACGGCCTGCCCCGGCGGTCAGCGTCGCCTGCGCGTCGATTGGCGTGAAACGGGCCTGCGGATGACCGGCGCGGACCATCGCCCGCAAGGCGCCGGGTATGGGCGCGTGCTGATCGAACGCGCGCTGCCCTAGCATCTGAACGCCGCGACGACCTATAAGCTGACGCCCGACGGTGTGCATTGCACCATCGACATGCCGATCCCGGCCGCCTCGCCCCCCGCATGAGCATCGCGCCCCGGTCGCGATGAAGCCGCTACGGATCGCGTCGGTTGCGCAGCTTCCGGGAAAGAACCAGTCCGCATAGCGTGCTGACCACCTGTTGGCTGCCCACAGGAGGCCGGACCGACGATAGCGAGGCTCGGCGGCTTCGAAACCCGCCGCAAGGTCATTGGCGATGAAGTAATCGTCTTCAACGATCAGAACGCGCCAGATGAAACCGGGCACAGCGTCACCTTCCCGGCAGGCGCATGTCGCACACCATGGCGTGCCATGGGCAAAAGCCACGGAAGCAGAGCAGGGGGGCTTGGCTTGAGCGATATGGCCCGCACGTCGCGAGACCGGCTCCACCACCCGTCCCTGAAACGC
>NZ_JBDPNJ010000031.1:0-30299 GCF_039770665.1 Paracoccus sp. SSK6
CCCGCTCCCCTACCCTACTCATGATCAATGATAACTAGCTATCAGTCCTCACACCCGCTATTTTGGACGCTACTGCGGTTTACTCTATTGTCATTTCAAGTAGCACCTTTTTACCAAGAAAGAGCTTCTGGCCTAGGCAGACTGCCTGCGAGAGGACCTAGGGACTGGGACACCTGCGGACAGCAGCATTGCGTGGAAACGCTGCGTCTTTGCCCACTCCGACTTCGGAGAAGATTGATGATAAATCATCTTTAAACGGCCGTTTCCCCGCATCCCACGAATGTGTATGACGCACCTTGCGATCCGCCACCTCGCGGGTTTACCGAAGCGATTGCCGCTGACACAGGCTAGGTTGATCCCAACCTGGCCGGTGCGCGAGCGCACCTCCGCGGCAACGGGAAAGGATGTCGTCATCCCAGGATGCTGCTGTGGCGGATGGAAAAGATCGATAACACCCTGGCCATTGCCCAACTGCAAGGCTTGAACACATGCGCAATAGGATTGGCCGACTTTGTATTACACCTCTCCCTCACACCCGCTTGACGCAGGTAGCACCCAGTCATACTATCCTTGCATAAGGAGATTGCCATGACTGTTAAATCTTCGATTTCCCTCAGTTCCGAGCAGCATGCCTTTGCCCGCGCGCAGGTCAGGGACGGCAGGTTCCCTTCTGTCAGCGCCGTCGTGCAGCACGGGTTGGAGTTGCTGCGTCAGAAATCCGAAGACGAAATGGCCGAGCGGGCTGCGTTGAGGGCCTTGCTGGAGGAGCGGGCCAAGGGCACTTTCATCGATGCGGCAACGATGCGCAGTCGTCTTGATGGCATGACAAAAGCACGTCGCCGCGCAGATCGTGATGCGGATTGAGTTTGCAGCCGAGGCCGAACGCGATTTTATCCTGATCTTCGACCATCTCGTCGACAGCTACATGGCGTTTGGCGAAAGCCGTACCGAGGCGTTGGACCGCGCGGAAGTCAGGCTGGCCGGAATACTTGACGATGCGACACGCATCGCCACGGCTCCGAAGCGCGGAAGCCCGCATGATGATCTGATGGCGGGCCTGCGGCAACTGACGCTGGGAAGTGCGACCTTCTGGTTCACGGTGGATGCCACAGAGCAGGTGGTGCGTGTTCTGGCTGTCTTCTTTGGGGCGCAGGATCAGCATCGGCGGATGTTGATCCGCTTGCTGGGACAGGAATAAGCAGGCGCCCTGCCCGACGATCCGGGATTCTGCTTGCCAAGAATAACGATTCTCGCTCATAGTCACGAAAATGCGCGGCAAAACGGCAAAATTCGTGAACACGGTGATGCGGGAGCAAAGAGCAGGCAGAGAACCGGATCAGGAAAACCTGAACACGGTCATTCGGCAACATTCCGAATGGCTGGCCAGCCAGTTGCATGCGCAGCGTGAAAACCTGTTTCCGCCAGACGCCCACAAGGCCATGCGCAAGTTCACCTCGGGCGAGGCCGCCGCGCTTCTGGACGTGAACGACAGCTATCTGCGGAAACTGCACCTGGACGGCAAGGGCCCCTCGCCCGAGATGACGGCGGGCAACCGCCGCATGTATTCCGTGCAGGACATCCAGGAACTGCGAGAGATGCTGGAAAAGACGGCGCGGAACGCCGGGGATTATCTGCCTGGCCGCCAGCCTGGCGACAAGCTGCAGATCATCGGGGTGATGAACTTCAAGGGCGGGTCCGGCAAGACGACAACCTCGGCCCATCTGGCGCAACGGCTGGCCTTGAAGGGCTATCGCGTGCTGGCCATCGATCTCGATCCGCAGGCATCCATGACGGCCTTGCACGGGGTGCAGCCGGAATATGACCTTCGGGACGGCGGGACGCTTTACGACGCGATCCGCTATGAAGACCCTGCCCCGATCCGCGAGGTGATCCGCAAGACCTATCTGCCGAATCTGGATCTGATCCCCGGCAACCTGGAACTGATGGAATTCGAGCATGAAACGCCCAGGGCCCTGGCGCAGGGCAATGCCGGGCTGTTCTTTTTCCGTGTCAAGGAGGCCTTGGCGCAGGTCGATCCCGATTACGATGTCGTGGTCATCGACTGTCCGCCGCAACTGGGCTTTCTGACGATGTCGGCCCTGTCGGCCGCGACGGGCGTTCTGGTCACGATCCACCCGGAAATGCTGGATGTCATGTCCATGAGCCAGTTCCTGCGGATGACGGCCGACCTGATGGACGTGATTGCGGAAAGCGGCGCGGACATGTCGCATGACTGGATGCGCTATCTGCTGACCCGTTACGAGCCGACGGACGCCCCCCAGAACCGGATCGTGGCCTTTCTGCGCACGATGTACGGAGACAAGGTGCTGAACGCGCCGATGTTGAAATCAACGGCCATCTCGGATGCGGGGCTGACGAAGCAGACCTTGTACGAGGTCGAGCGCTCGGCCTTCACGAGGTCCACCTATGATCGCGCGATCGAAAGCCTGAACGCGGTCAACGACGAAATTGCGCAACTGATCCAGCAGACCTGGGGGCGCAAATGAGTGACAGCAAGAAGCGTCGGATGTCGATGCTGGACAATCTGGCCCAGGGTGCGGCCGGTGCGCCCCCATCGATGATGTCGAACAATCGCGCGCTGCGTTCGGCGCGGGATGCTGTGGACGGCCACCGGATCTGGGAACTGGATCCGGATCAGATCATCGACGATCGGGCGGCCGACCGGATGGACCCGCAGGACGTGGCGGACCTTCGCGCCTCTATCGAAGCGGTGGGGCAGACCGTGCCCATCCTGGTTCGGCGGGATCCCTCGGACCCGGAACGCTATCTGCTGGTCTATGGACGCAGGCGTCTGGAGGCCGTGCGCGGATCGGACCATGTCACCAAGATCCGCGCAATGATCGCCTCGATGGATGACAGCGCCGCCATTCGCGCGCAGGCGTCCGAGAATACCGCCCGCCGTGAGCTGAGCTTCATCGAACGCGCGATGTTTGCCCGGCAACTGATCGAAAGCGGATTCGGCAGCCAGGCCCAGATCGCCGATATCCTGAACGTCACGAAGTCGGCAATTTCCATGGCGCTGACCATTGTCCGCAATGTCGGCCCGGATCTTGCTTTGGCTATCGGCCCTGCCCATGGCACCGGCCGTCCCCGTTGGGAGGCGCTCGCCACCGCACTGGCCGAGGCTGGCGCGGACCGCAGGGAACTGGTCGAGCTTGCAGCCAAGGTCAGGGCCCAGACCGATCCAGATGTTGCCGATCCTTCGGTTGCAGCGTTCGATGCGGTAACCCGGCGTTTACGAAAGATGACCACCCTGCCCCGCACGGCATCCGGGAATTCGAGCACGCTGACGATCAATGGCAGGCCCGTCGGCAAGGTCGTCAGAACCAAAACTGGAGTCCGGCTGGAGATCAGGACCGAGGACATGAAATTCGCAGAATGGCTGCAGTCCGAAGCAGCCGGCGCAATCGAGGAACTTCACGCCCGCTGGCAGAAGCGCGGCTGAGGACGAGACAGGTATAACAGCAAGGAGGCACGACCCAGCCAAAGAAAAGGTCCCGCAAAGCATGAAACCTTACGAGACCCTTTGATCGTAGCACATTAAAGGTAATCGCCGTTGGAAGTCTCTGCAAGTCCCTATGTGATTTGCAGCGCGGGATTTCTTTGTCTTCGTGAACGGATAATGACTTACCATGCCATAACGCCGTTCCGGCGACCGATGGATGCTGTCCGCATTCACCGTCACGCGACGCTGATGCAGCCCGCGCCGGGTGAAAGTGTCAGCAAGTGGGCCATCTTGCGCGACCTTGTGACCGGACGCGAAGCCTTTGGTGTCTCGGATCGTGACCTGACGGTCCTGCAGGCGCTTATCAGCTTCTATCCCGGCAATGATCTGGACGATCCTGCACGATTGATCGTTTACCCATCGAACGCGACCATCTGCGAACGGCTAAACGGAATGGCCTGTTCGACCATGCGACGCCATCTTGCCCGGCTTGTGGAGGCCGGCCTGATCCTGCGTAACGACAGTCCAAACGGAAAGCGTTACATGCGCCGTAGCGCCTTTGGCGAACAGCGCTTCGGCTTTGACCTGTCACCCTTATCGCAGCGTGCCGGTGAAATTCGGGCAGCGGCCCAGCGGGCGCGTGACACTGCCGCGATGATCGCAGATCTGCGCGGCGACATCAGCCTGATGCGGCGCGACGTGATCGGCCTTCTTGACCTGGCCGAAACCCAAGGAGGCGCCCTGCCCCGCAGCGGCCAGTATCGCGACCTTGTGGCTTTTGCAGCACGAACCCTTCGCCGACGGCTTGGCGTGGCGGAACTGTCTGCCTTGCGCTCTGAATTCGCCGCTGTCCTTCAGGATATACAGGCTGGCATCCCTGGGTGCCAAACAGACGATCCGAGCATCAAGAACGACCAAAATGAGCAGCACCATCAGAGATCAGATAAAGAAGACTCTGAATCTGAATGCATCGAAGAAAAGGGTGTTTGCTCTCCACGTTCCGGCCAACCCGAAAGCTTGACCTTGGCGGGCCTGATGTCCGCTTGCTCCGACATCGCCCAATTCAGCAGCCATGACATCAACGATTGGCCCAGTCTGATCCATGCCGCAGAACAGGTTCGCCCCCTGATGGGTATCGAGCCATCTGTCTGGTCCCGGGCGAAACAGGAGATGGGCGTAGCCAGCGCAGCAGCAGCGCTTGCGGCGATCCTGCAAAGGTTTTCGCAGATACGTTCGCCAGGAGCCTATCTGCAAGCCCTTGCCTCCAGGGCAGAGGCTGGCCAGTTCTCGATTGAGGGGATGATAGCAGCGCTTGCGCGTCGGACCGGACCCGAGTTCACAGCTGTGAACTGCTAGCCGTGTGTGGCAGGGTTTTGTCTGACCTGTGCAATCTCAGGTACTTCATGCTGCTGCCGACAACGCAGAGACCTGAAGCGGGTGTAGCCTGCTTCAGGTCTGGCCAGACAGGCAGGGTTTGCCTTTCAGGCCATCAATCCCACGTCGGCGCCAGCCCCTTCGGGTTGACGATGCGACCGTGGGCTTCAGCCAAGGCATGGATCGCAGCCATCTCCTCATCGCTCAACTCGAAGTCGAAGATGGCGAGGTTTTCGGGCAGGCGCTGTGTCTTGGCGGTCTTGTTCAGCGTGACGACGCCGGGCTGCTGCACCTGCCACCGCAGGGCCACCTGCGCGGCCGTCTTGCCATGGCGGGCGCCGATCTCGGCCAGGGTCAGGTCGGTGGCGGATTTGCCGTCGGCCATCGCGTAATAGCCGGTCACGGACATGCCCAGGTCACGCGCGGCGCCCAAGACCGCAGTCTGGTCCAGCCAGGGGTGGTATTCGACCTGATTGGTCACCAGCGAGGCCTCGCTGATCGCAGCCGCTTCGCGCATCTGGGCCGAGGAATAGTTCGAGATGCCGATATGACGCGTCATCCCCGCGGCACGAGCCTTGTTCAGGCCTTCGATCTGCACCGCGCGCGGAACATCGCTGCCGCCGGGCCAGTGCAGCAGCAGAAGATCGACATGGTCGGTGCCAAGCCGGCGCAGGCTGTCCTCGACCGAAGGGATGAAATCGGCGGGGGCGAATTTGTCCACCCAGACCTTCGTGGTCAGGAAGATGTCGGCGCGCGCAATGCCCGAGGCGGCGATGGCGGCACCCACGGCGGCCTCGTTGCCATAGATCTGGGCGGTATCGACATGGCGGAAGCCCAACCGCAGGGCCTGCGGCAGAACATCGGCAACCTCGCGGTCGTCCATGCGGAAGGTGCCGAAGCCAAGCGCGGGGATGCTGGCCCCGTTGGCGGTGACGTTGTGCATGATGGTCTCCTTTCAAGCAGCAAGTATGGCCTGCGGGCGGGCGCGGTCCAGTGCCGCGCTGCGCAGGGTCAGGATCAGGGCACCGGCGGCCAGCAGCCCGCCGACCCAGGGCGTAGCACCCAGGCCCAGCGGCGAGGCGACGACGATGCCGCCGATCCAGGCGCCAAGCGCGATCCCCAGGTTGAAGGCGGCGATGTTGAAGGCCGAGGCGACATCCACGGAACCGGGCCGTTCGGCCTGCGCCAGCTGCACGACGTAAAGCTGCAGCCCCGGCACATTGGCGAAGGACAGGAAGCCCAGGGTCGTCAGGGTCGCGAGTGCCAGCACCGGATGGGGCGCGGTGAAGGTGAACAGCACCAGGACGACCGCCTGCAGCGCGAACAGCCGGATCAGCGCGCGCGCCGGATCATGGTTGGCGATGCGTCCGCCCAGCAGGTTGCCCGCTGCGATGGCCAGACCATAGAGCACCAGGATCAGGCTGATCGTGCCTGCGGCAAAGCCGGTGATGCGTTCCAGGATGACAGCCAGATAGGTGAAGGTCACGAAGGTGCCGCCATAGCCAAGCGCAGTCATCGCATAGACCAGCAGCAGCCGTCCGCTGGTCAGGAATCCAAGCTGGTCCTTCAGCGGCGCGGCGGCAGGCCGCGCGATGGTGGAAGGCAGCAGCAGCGCGATCCCGGCTAGGGCAATCGTCCCCAGCAGGCTGACGGCCCAGAAGGTCGCGCGCCAGCCGAAGGCCTGGCCGATCAGCGTGCCCAGCGGAACGCCCGTCACGATGGCCAGGGTCAGGCCCATGAACATCATGGCAATGGCCGAGGCGCGCTTGTCGGGCGCGACAAGGCTGGCGGCAATCGTCGCCCCGACCGAGAAGAACACGCCATGGGCAAAGGCCGACAGCACGCGCCCGACCAGCAGGGCCGCATAGGACGGGCTGAGCGCGGCGACCGCGTTGCCCAGGATGAACAGGCCCATGAGGCCCAGCAGCAGGGGCTTGCGAGGCAGCCGCGCCGTCAGCGCGGTCAGGACCGGCGCTCCGAAGGTCACGCCAAGCGCATAGACGCTGACGATCAGGCCGGCCAGCGGCAGGTCGATGGAAAGGTCGCTTGCGACCGTGGGCAGCAAGCCGACGATCACGAACTCGGTCGTGCCGATCGCATAGGCCGCGATCGTCAGCGCGCGAAGGGCAGGGGGCACGGAGGTTTCCTTCTTCTTTGGTCGGTGTGGAGATGTCCCCGGTTTGGTCCCTTGATAATCCTACCGAATGGCGAAATGCTTGTGCATGGGACGCAAAGGTGGCGCATGGACAACCGGCTGGCGGACATGGAGGTCTTCACACGCGTCATCGCGACCGGAAGCTTCTCGGCGGCGGCGCGGCAGCTTGGGCAGACCCCCTCGGCCGTAAGCCGCGCCGTCACCCGGCTGGAGGATCGGCTGCGGGTGCGGCTGCTGGTCCGCTCGACCCGCAGCCTGACGCCCACCCCCGAAGGCGAGGCCTATCTGGCCGAGGCGCGCGCCCTGCTGGACCAGCTGGAGGACATGGAAGGCCGCATCGCGCAGCGCGCCCGCACGCCGCGCGGTCTGCTGCGCGTCAGCGCCACGGTGGGCTTCGGCGCCATGGTGGTCGTGCCCCTGGTGCCGGGGTTCCTGGAGGCTTACCCCCAGGTCGAGCTGGACCTGACGCTGAGCGATGCGGTGGTCGATCTTTGGCAGGAACGCACGGATATCGCGCTGCGGTCAGGGCGGCTCAAATCATCGGCGCTGAAGGCGCGGCGGCTGGCGGCCATGCGGCGGGTGGTGGTGGCAAGCCCGGATTACCTGGCGCGAAGGGGCATTCCCCGCGTTCCGGCGGATCTCGAAGGACATGCCTGCCTGCGCTACAACTTCATGGCGCCCGAATGGCCCTTCCATGATCCCCGGACCGGCGAGCGCATCCTGCAGCCGGTTCGCGGCCCCCTGGCGGCCAGCGACGGAACGATCCTGCGGCAAGCCTGCCTTGCCGGGCTGGGCCTGATGTGGTCGGGCGACGCGGTCATTGCCGGGGATATTGCCAAGGGCCGGCTGGTCGAGGTTCTGCCAGACTTCGCCGACCCCGAGCCGGAAACCATCCACGCCGTCTTTGCGGGTCATCCGCACCTGGCCACCCGCATCAGGGCCTTTGTCGATTACCTGCAGGCAAATATCGGGAAAAGGATGCCAGGGAAGGAGCGGGAGCCATGGCAGGATGAGCGTGGCTGATGCGCAGCCGCCGTAAAGCCGCGCGCGCGACCCCGGCAGTTGCTGCCCGCCCGAATGCAATCATGAATGCCCGATCCTGTGGTTGCGGTCCATCCTGTGCTTGACAGAAGACCTCACCACGGCCCCATAACGCATGCCACACAGGAGGCGGGGATGCAGCGAAAACGGGTGACCTTGGAGGAGATTGCGCAGGCCGCCGGTGTGTCGCGCGCAACGGTGTCCCTTGTCGTGCGGAAATCGCCCTTGGTCGCCGAACATACCCGCGAGAGGGTCGAGCGGATCATGGCGGAAATGGACTATGTCCGCGACATCGGCGCGGCGCGGTTGCGCAACAATTCCAGCCGCACGGTGGGCGTCGTCGTGCCCAATCTGGTGAATTCGTTTTTCACGGAATTCCTTTCGGGCGTCGAGGAGGTGATGGCCCAGGACGACCGGGTCGTCCTGCTGGCCAACAGCCACGACGATCCGTGGCGGCAGGAGGAGATCCTGCAGCGGTTCCGCGGACACGGGGTCGATGGGATCATCCTGTGCCCCGCCGTGGGCACGGGACTGGAACTGCCGGGCCGGATCGCCGGGTGGGGGATGGCGGTGGTGCAGGCCCTGCGCGAGATCGGGCCGCCCACCGATTTCGCAGGGGCGGATTACATCGCGGCGGTCGGGCTGGCGATGCGGCATCTGGTCGAACAGGGACGCAGGCGCGTGGCCTTTCTGTCGGTCACCGCCCGAACCTCGGCACGAGAGGAGCGGCTGGCGGGCTTTGCGCGGGCGCTGGCTGAAACCGGGGCAGGGGACGCGGGGATTGTCGAGGCCGACCTGACTTGGGAAGGCGCGGCGCAGTCGGCGGCCCGGATCCTGGCCCTGGACACGCGCCCCGATGCGGTGCTGTGCTTCAACGACGTGCTTGCTGCGGGACTGATGGCCGGGCTGCGCCGCGCGGGCTGCGAGCCTGGGCGCGATCTGGCGGTGGTCGGACTGGACGATCTGCCGCTGGCGGAACTGACCTATCCGCCCCTGACCAGCGTTGCCATGGATCCCCCCGGCATCGGGCGCAGGGCCGCCCGTCTTCTGTCCCGCAGGCTGGCCGACGCCGGTGCCCCCCCCGAACGCGCCATCGTCGCCCCCCGCCTGATCGTCAGGGACAGCAGCCCACAAAAGGTTTGACACAGGCGCGTTTTGATTTTAGATCGTTCTAAATAGGGAACAAGACGCATCCGCACGGGAGGGCAGATGTATCAGTTCAATTTCGGGCCTGTCTTCGAGAACCTCGACCTGCTGCTCCATGGCGCATGGCTGACGGTGCGGCTGTCGTTTTTGGCGATGATCCTTGGCCTGGTCGTGTCGCTGCTGGGCGCGGTCGCCAAGACCTCGGGCCTGCGGCCGCTGCGCTGGTTGGTGGATGTCTATGTCGAGGTCATCCGCAACACCCCGTTCCTGATCCAGATATTCTTCATCTTTTTCGGCCTGCCCGCCGTGGGCATCTCGATGGCGCCGAACACCGCCGCACTGGTGGCCCTGGTGGTCAATGTCGGCGCCTATGGGACCGAGATCATCCGCGCCGGCATCGAGTCGATCCCCAAGGGCCAGATCGAGGCCGGGCGCGCGCTTGGCCTCAGTTCGCTCAACATCTTCCGATATGTCGTCGTGGTGCCCGCGCTGCGCAACATCTATCCGGCGCTGACCAGCCAGTTCATCTACCTGATGCTGACCTCCAGCGTGGTGTCGGTGATCTCGGCCAATGACCTTGCCTCGGCAGGGGCCGACCTGAACGCGCGTACCTTCGCCAGCTTCGAGATCTATCTGGTCCTGACGGTGATGTATTTCCTGCTGGCGCTTGGGTTTTCGACGCTGTTCGGCGCGATCCGCCGCCTGTTCTTCACCTATCCTGCGAGCCGCTGACATGATCCGCGAATTCTCGTCCGCCGATGTGATGTTCATCGTCCTGGCCGTCCGCTGGACGCTGATCCTGTCGGCGGTGGCCTTTCTGGGCGGTGCCCTGGGCGGGCTGCTGATCGCGCTGGCGCGCACCTCGGCCAGCAAGGCGCTGCGCCACGTCTCTGCCGGGTTCATCCAGGTGTTCCAGGGCACGCCGCTGCTGATGCAGCTTTTCCTGGTCTATTTCGGGTTGGCGGTCATCGGCCTGCCGATCGACCCGCTGCTGGCCGCCGCCGTCGCGCTGACCCTGCACGCCAGCGCCTATCTGGGCGAAATCTGGCGCGGCAGCATCGAGGCCGTGCCCGGCGGCCAGACCGAGGCCGCGACCGCGCTGGCGCTGTCCTATCCCCACCGGATGCGGCATGTCGTGCTGCCGCAGGCGATGCGGATCGCGACGGCGCCGACGGTCGGCTTCCTGGTGCAGCTGATCAAGGGCACCTCGCTGGCCTCGATCATCGGCTTTACCGAACTGACGCGCGCCGGCCAGATCATCAACAACGCCACCTTCAGGCCGTTCCTGGTCTTCGGGACCGTGGCCGTGCTGTATTTCGTCCTGTGCTGGCCCCTGTCGCTGATGGCCCGCAGGCTGGAGGCGCGGATGCGCCTTGCCGTTACCCGCTGAATTTCAAGGAGGAGAAACCATGAAGCTCAACCGTCGCCTGTTCACCGCCCTTGCCGCATCCACGCTGGCGATCGGTCTTGCCGGGCCGTCAGCCGCCGCCGATCTGGCCGCGATCGAAAGCGCCGGAACCATCAAGATCGGCATGCTGGTCGATTTCCCGCCCTTCGGCATCCAGGACGCCTCGGGCAAGCCGGACGGCTATGACGCCGACGTGGCCAAGGCCCTGGCGGAATCGCTGGGCGTCCAGGCGCAGATCGTCCCCGTGACGGGGCCGAACCGGATCCCCTATCTGCTGTCGGGCCAGGTGGACGTGCTTGTCGCATCCTTGGGCATTACCGAGGAACGCGCCCAGAAGGTCGATTTCTCAACCCCTTATGCGGGCATCAGCATCGCGGTCTACGGGGCCACCGGCACGGATGTCACGGAGCCTGCCGATCTGGCGGGACAGACCATCGCCGTCGCCCGCGCCTCGACCCAGGACACCGGCGTGACCGAGGTCGCGCCCGAGGGCACGGAAATCCGCCGGTTCGACGACGATGCCAGCGCGGTGCAGGCGCTGCTGTCGGGGCAGGTGTCGCTGATCGGGCTGTCGAACGTCGTGTTCCTGCAGGTGGACAAGGTCGCGGCCGGCAAGTTCGACAAGAAGTTCGACCTGTCCAGCCAGGTGCAGGGCATCGCGGTCGCACCGGGATCGGATGCGCTGCTGGAAAAGGTGAACGCCTTTGTCCAGACCGCCCGCACCGATGGCACGTTGGACGAAATCCACCAGAAATGGCTGGGCGAGCCGCTGCCGGACTTCGTCAAGAGCGCCGAATAAACGGGGGCAGCCCGGTCCCGGTGGCCGGGCAGTTTCTTGCAGGGAGCAGGATCATGACCGAAGACGCCGTCATCATGCGCGCCGTCAACAAGTACTATGGCGGATTTCACGCCCTGGTCGATATCGACCTGACGGTGCGACGGGGCGAACGCATCGTCATCTGCGGCCCGTCCGGGTCCGGCAAGTCCACGCTGATCCGCACGATCAACCAGCTTGAGGCGATCCAGTCGGGCACCATCGTCGTGGACGGGGTCGAGCTGACGGCGGGCGGCGGCAATGTCGCCAAGGTGCGCCAGGATGTCGGCATGGTGTTCCAGAACTTCAACCTGTTCCCGCACATGACCGTGCTGGAAAACTGCGTCCTGTCGCCCATGAAGACGCGCAGGATCCCGCGCGCCGAGGCCGAGGCGACCGCGCGGCACTACCTGGAACGCGTCAGGATCCCCGAACAGGCCGACAAGTATCCCGCGCAGCTTTCGGGCGGCCAGCAGCAGCGCGTGGCCATCGCCCGCGCGCTGTGCATGAAGCCTCGGATCATGCTCTTCGACGAACCCACCTCGGCCCTTGACCCGGAAATGGTCAAGGAGGTTCTGGACACGATGATCGACCTTGCGCGCGAGGGAATGACCATGCTCTGCGTCACGCACGAGATGGAATTCGCCCGCGCCGTCGCCGACCGGGTGATCTTCATGGACAAGGGCGTGATCGTCGAACAGGGCGCCCCGGACGAGTTCTTCGGCAACCCGAAGAACGAACGCCTGCGCAACTTCCTGGGGCAGATCGCATGACCCGGCCCCGCATCCTGTCGCTTGCCGACCTGAAGCCGCAGGACATGGCCCGGCGGCTGGAGGAGGACTATCACGTCCTGCGCGACATCGGCGGGGCCGCCGATGTCGAGGCCGTGGTGACGGCGGGCAATGTCGGCCTGTCCGCCGCGCAGATGGAACGCCTGCCCGCGCTGCGGCTGATCGCGGTGAACGGCGTCGGCGTCGATGCCGTCGATCTGGCCGAGGCCGCGCGGCGCGGCATCATCGTGACCACGACGCCGGATGTCCTGTCGCTGGCGGTGGCGGAAATGGCGCTGGCGCTGGCCCTTGCCGCAGGCCGGCAGGTTGTCCAGGGCGACCGCTTCGTCCGCGCGGGCGACTGGGGCAGGGGGGGCAAGCTGGGGCTTGGAACCTCGGTCCTTGAACGGCGGGCGGGGATCCTGGGATATGGCCGGATCGGGCGGCGGCTGGCCGACCTGCTGCGCGGGATGGGGATGGAGGTCAGCTATACGGCCCGGCGGCAAAGACCCGATGCGCCCGACAGCTTCCGCCCCGACGCGCTCAGCCTGGCGCGGGATTGCGAGCTGTTGTTCGTGACGGCGGCCGGTGGCGCCGAGACGCGCGGCTTGGTCGGCGCCGAGGTTCTGGCCGCCCTTGGCCCACAGGGGATCGTCGTGAACGTCGCCCGCGGACCGGTCGTGGATGCGGCGGCGCTGGCGGAGGCCTTGCGGTCGGGCGCGATCGCCGGGGCCGGACTGGACGTGTTCGACGATGAGCCGGACGTGCCCCAGCCCCTGCTGGATGCGCCGAACTGCGTGCTGACGCCGCATATCGGGTCGGCCACCGTTCAGGCGCGGCGGGCGATGGCGCAACTGGTGCTGGACAACCTGGCGGCCCATTTCGCGGGCAAGCCTCTGCCCACCCCCTACGAGGCTTAGGATGCGCGTCCTGTCCATAGGCGAGCCGCTGATCGAATTCACCGCGCGCGCCGATGCGCCATCGACCTTCGACAGGCGGGCAGGGGGCGACACGCTGAACACGGCGGTCTATCTGGCGCGGCTGACCGCGCCGGGAACCGTCGGCTATCTGTCCTGCCTTGGCGACGACCCCCACAGCCGATGGCTCCGCAGCCAGATCGAGGCCGAGGGGGTGGACACGGCCTTTCTGGCGGAAAGGGCGGGCGGGCGGCCCGGCCTTAGCTTCATTGCTACTGATCCCACCGGGGAACGCAGTTTCGCCTATTGGCGCGACCAGTCGCCGTTCCGCGACATGTTCCGCGACCCCGCCGACCACGCGGCGCTGGACAAGGCGGATACCCTGTTCCTGTCGGCGGTTGCGCTGGCGGTGCTGCACCCCGAGGGGCGCGAAGCGCTGCTCGGGTCATTGCAGGAACGGCGGGCGCAGGGGGCCAGCGTGGTGTTCGACACCAATTACCGCCCCGCCCTGTGGCCCGACGCCGCGACGGCGCGGCAGGTGATCGGGCGCGCGGCCGGGACCGCATCGCTGCTGCTGCCGTCATTCGACGACATGGCCGAATGCTTCGGCTGCGCCGATCCCGCCTCGGCCATCGCGGCCTTGCGGCGGATGGGGCAGGCAGAGATCATCCTGACCACGGGCGGCGCCGCGGTGCTGCGCTGCGCGGCGGGCGGGGACGTGGTCCATCGCCATGAGCTGCCCCCGGCCATCACCGCTCTGGATACCACGGGCGCAGGCGACAGCTTCAACGCAGGCCTGCTGGCCGCGCGCCTGGCGGGCCTGCCCCCGGGGCGGGCCATCGCAGTCGCCGCGCGTCTGGCCGCCGTGGTCGTGACCCATCCGGGCGCGATCATTCCCAAGGCTGCGATGCCCGATCTGGACCTGACGGAAACCCATCCATGACCGACGCTTTCGACGCCGCAGCGGCGGCCCGCGCGCTGTTGCAGGTCTGGGGTGGCGGCCCTCGTCCGGCGGGCCTGCCTGTATCGCCGCCGGATACCGCCGCCGCCTATGCGGTGCAGCGCGCCGTGATCCGGGATCTGGGCGGCGGGGCGTGGAAGATGGCGCTGCTGGCCGGGCAGGACCGGCACGCCGCCGCGCTGCCCGGCAGGCTTGTCGCGGCCTCGGGCAGCACGCTGGCGGCCCTTCCGCAAGACGCCTGCATCGAGGTCGAAACCGCGCTGATCCTGGGGGCCGACCTGCACCCCGGCGCCGGCCCGGCCGGGGCCATGGCCGCCATCGGAGAGGTCCGGCTGTGCTTCGAGATCGTTGCCTCGCGCTTTGCGGACCGAAGGGCGGTGCATCCGCTGGAGGCCATGGCCGACGCCTTCAGTTCAGGCGGCATCGTGCTGGGGGATGCCCTGGACAATTGGCGTGATGCCTTGGCGGGCTTGCTGGGCATCCGCCTGTGGCTGGACGATCAGCCGGTCCAGGCGCCCGAGACCCTGCAAAGCCTGGATGACGCGCTGTCTTTCCTGTCCTGGCTGGCAGGCCATGCGGCCGGGCAGGACATGCCCTTGCGCAAGGGCGACGTGATCATCACCGGCGCAAGGATCGGCCCGCTGCCGCTGAACAATGCAGGCAGTGCGCGGGCAAGCGCGGGCGGGGCAGGGGTGGCGGTGAACCTTGTCCCTTCGGTCCCGGGCTGACGGGGATCCGCGCCAGCCATGTCCCGGCGCCGCGCCGGTGTGCCGCAATGATGTCCCTGGCTCCGCCACGGCCCCCGATGGCAATCATCGCCTTCTGGCCCGCAATCCGGTGCCGGACACCGGCCCGCTGATGCCGATCCCTGCGGGAATTTCCGATTGACGCGGCTGACCGCATCAGCCCTGATCGCGCCATGCAGGATGTGACCGCCTCCTCTGCCGACCGACCGGGCACGCTCAAGCGCCTGGCCGAGACGATATCGGGCGTGGGCCTGGTCCTGGGGGCGCTGTTCATGGCGGCGTCGCTGACGCCCAGCCTGATCCCGCGAAGCGAGGGCGTGCAGGGGGTGCTTGCCGGGATCTGCTTTGCGGCAGGCTATGGCGTCGCGGTGCTGCTGCGCTGGATCTGGGTCACGCTGGACCTGCCGCTGATCCGGGGCAGGCTGGGCCGCCGCCTTCTGCTGGCCTCGACCAGCGTCGCGGCAGTGATCGTCGCCTCGTTCCTGTGGCGGGCGGCGGACTGGCAGAATTCGATCCGCACCGTCATGGGAATGGAGCCCGCGCCCCCCGAACTGCCGTTGATGATCGGCACCTACGCGCTGGCTGTGGCTGCGGTCCTGCTGACGCTGAGCAAGCTGGTCGCCCTGTTCCTGCGCCGCCTGACCCAGCGGATCGAACGCGTGGTGCCGCGCCGTGCCGCCCATCTGCTGGGCCTGATCGTCGGTGGGTTGCTGTTGTGGTCGCTGGCCAATGGCGTGCTGATCAGCGGCTTCATCCGCACCGCCGACACATCGGCCCGTGCCCTTGACGCGGTGATCCCGCCCGACATCCAGCCGCCCGCCGATCCCCTGCGCACCGGCAGCCCCGCATCCCTTGTGGCTTGGGAGGATCTGGGCCGCGAGGGGCGCAACTACATCGCCGCCACCCCCATGGCGGGCGATATCGCCGCCGTCACCGGCGGCCCGGCCCTGCAACCCCTGCGCACCTATGTCGGCCTGAACGCCGCCGAAACGGCTGACGAACGCGCCGCCCTGGCCGTGGCCGAGCTGGACCGGATCGGCGGCTTCGGCCGGTCGATCCTGGTGGTCGCCATGCCCACCGGCACCGGCTGGCTGGACCCGGCCGCGATGACCACGCTGGAATACCTCCATCGCGGCGACGTGGCGACGGTGGCGTTGCAATATTCATACCTGCAAAGCTGGATCTCGCTGCTGGTCGAGCCGGAATATTCGGCCGAGGCCGGGCGCGCGCTGTTCAGCGCCGTGCGCCGCCATTGGCTGACCCTCCCGCCCGAGGCGCGGCCCAAGCTTTACCTCTACGGCCTCAGCCTCGGCGCCTACAGTTCCCAGCAATCCCTGCGCCTTTACGAGATGATCGACCAGCCTTTCGCGGGCGCGCTGTGGGTCGGCCCGCCCTTTGTCAGCCCGCTGTGGCAGACCCTGACGCGCGAACGCGACCCGGCCTCGCCCGAGTGGCTGCCGCGCATGGACCAGGGCCAGACGGTGCGTTTCACCGACGGGCGGCAGGGGCTGTCGGCGGGCGATGTCTGGGGCGGGATCCGCATCGTCTATCTGCAATATGCCAGCGACCCTGTCGTGTTCTTCAGCGCCGGATCGCTGCTGCGCCGTCCCGACTGGATGAATGCGCCGCGCGGCCCGGACGTGTCGCCCGAATTGCGATGGTATCCGATCGTCAGCTTTCTGCAACTGGCCTTCGACATGGCGGTGTCGCTGCATGTCCCGATGGGACACGGGCATCTTTACGCCTATACGGACCATGTGGCCCCCTGGATGGCCGTCACGCAGCCCGAAGGATGGGACCGGCAGGGACTTGAGCGCCTGCGTGCGCATCTCCTGGCGCTGCAGAGGCAGGCAGCCGACGGCTGAGGGGATCTCTGGCCGGGACAGTGGCGGGTCGTCAAGGCGAAGGCCAGCGACCAACGCCGCCTGCGGAGAGCAGCAGGAGAGTACCGATATGGTCATCGCGCAGGCCCATGACCTTGTTGACGATAGACTTCGATGAACGGTGACAGATCAAGGCTGCCCAAGCCTTTCATGGTGCGCGTCCGGGTCGGCTGGCGCCCCTGGTCGCGCAGAAGGATCAGCGTGGCGCGTGTTGCCGCATAGGCATGAGCCGCGCGTGCATCCCGATGTGTCTCCAGGGCCCAGGCCATCGCCTCGGCCGGCGGACCGACCATCTGGACTTCCGATACCTTCGGAAGGATCGTGCGCAGATGGGGGCCAAGCTGGTCAGCGGTTCCGGCGATGCGTTCAGCCAGACCGGTTTCCGTGAACGGGGCCAGGTTCTGGTTTTGGCTCAGCAACTCTTGCAGT
This sequence comes from Paracoccus sp. SSK6, assembly GCF_039770665.1. Classification (NCBI taxonomy): domain Bacteria; kingdom Pseudomonadati; phylum Pseudomonadota; class Alphaproteobacteria; order Rhodobacterales; family Paracoccaceae; genus Paracoccus; species Paracoccus sp. SSK6. Next base: position 17,111 of record NZ_JBDPNJ010000031.1, read on the forward strand.
CTCCCGTCCTCGGCCTGGCGCAGCCGGGGCAGCAGGATGTCGATCGCCCGGCCCAGATCGAGAAAGGCAGGATCGGCCACGACAACCTGGCGACCGAAGGCGCCGCCTTCCGCGTTGAAGGCCGCGATGGCCGCAAGCGCCGCCGCACGGTCGCCGGATGACTGCGGAAGGGCAACGGCCACGCCGTTGGCCGTCAGGCCCAGCCGCTCTGCCGCATCCAGCGTCCGCAGGTGGCCGGACAAGGCGGCAATCGCCTGGGGCGGGCCCTGGAAGCGGGGCATCCGCGTCGAGATCACCCGGCCCGAGGGCGTGACGCCCTGGGTCAGCAATCGCGCAAACGCGGCCTCGTCATAGGCGGGGCGCTGCGGGGTCGCGGTTGCGAGGCTGGCCCAGTCGATGGGCGGCGGGGGCTGGCTGCCGCCCTCGGTCCCGCCGCGACCGTCCGCACCGTGGCACCCGGCGCAACTGAACTGGCCCTGCGGCAGGATCGGGCCATCGGCGCGGCCAAGCCGCGCTTGCAGGCCATCGCCGCCATTGAACAGGGTAGCCCCGTCCTGGGCCGCGGCGGGCGCCGCCAAGGCCAGGATGGCCAGCCATCCCGCGACGCGCCTAGCGGGCGATCTGGCGGGCATGGTCGATCAGGGCCGCCGGTTCGGGGACGCCCGGAATGCGCCAGAATTTTCCGGTGCGAAAATCTCCCAGCAGATACACGGCTTCGTGCGCCTCGACGGGTCCGGGCTTCAGGCCGAAGGCCGACAACAGCAGGGGCGTGTCGGCGCGGCTGGCGACCAGCCAGTCCCAGTTGTCGCTGGCCTCGATCTCGGCGGCGGCGGCGGCCAGGGTTTGCGGCGTGTCGCGCCAGGGATCGACGGACAGCGCGATCAGCCGCAGGGGCGGCGCGCCGGGCGCCTGCAGGTCGTCATCGACCAGCTTCATGACGGCCTTGACCATGCTGCAGTTGTCCTCGCATTCCGTGTAGATGAACGAGATCAGCACCGGCCCGGCATCGCCATAGCGCGACACGAACCCGGCGCTTTGGCCATGCGTGTCGGTCACGGGAATATCGGGCAGCAGCAGCGTTTCCTGAGTAAAGGCGCTTTCCATGGGGGCCGGGTGATCGTGCCCGGCATGGGCCAGGGCCGTGGCGGGAAGCAGGGCCAGCATCAGGGCAAGGGGACGGATCACGGGATTTCCTCCAGCACGAGGGGGGCGAAGCCCGCGCGGTTTCCGGTACGGGCGGTGACGACCAGCGGCAGGTGCGGCCGCAGATCCCAGCTTTGGGTGGTCACCCCGGAGGCGTCGGTGGCGAATTGCTGCCTCTGGCGCCAGTTCCCGGTCAGCGCGGCCAGATCCATGATGCCCGACAAACCGGACGCGGGTGTTCCGGTGCCATCCGTGAAGCGCAACCGGATCCCGCCGCGTGCATCGGCCTGCGGCTGGATGCGGCCGGGGCTTCGGGCTGTGGCCTGGGGAACGGGCGGCGTGGGAAGCATCGCACAAAAGGCCATCTGGCCTACACCCGCGCTGACCACCAGTTCCCAATCGCCCGGACGGGGAAGGCGGGCCGAGGCGGTGAACCGGCCGGGGCCTGTCGGACGCAACCCGCGATCGAGGGCGCGGACGATCCGGGGGATGCCGCCGCGCAGGCGCACCGCCTCCATCGGGGGCTTGCCGCTGACGGCGTGGCGGCTGTCCAGCACGAAGCCCGCATAGCTTTCGGCATGGACCGCCAGCATCGCGGGTTCGGGCAGCAGCGGCACCAGCAGCGCGGCATCCTGCGCGGCGGCAGGGGGTTGCGGCGGACCGATGGCGACGCGGCCCAAGATGGCCTCGGCCCCCGGCTCTATCTGGCGCAGGTCCATCACGCCGATGGCGGACTGGTCGGCCAGCCGCAGCATGGCGGTGTTGGGCAGAAAGGCCACCTCGGCCACGGGGGTGTCGGTGCCGGCGCCCTGGACCATACGTCCTACCGCAAGATCCACCACGGCAAAGCCCGTGCGATTGCTGGCGTAAAGGAACACCATCCGGCCTTCGGGGCTGACCGCCATGCGGTCGAAATCCCCGGCAAGCGGGATCGCCTGCCGGCTGCCGGGCGCGTCCAGCCACAGGACATGCAGGGCATCCAGGCCAAGCCACAGCGCGGCGTCGCGGTTCAGCCCCGCCGCGATGGCATCGGGGGCAAGGGCGGACAGAACCTCCCGCCCGTCATCCGCCAGCACCGTGACCCGGTCCCGTGACAGCACCGCCAGCCGCTGCGACGGTGCCGTTCCGCTGTCGCCCGTGATCGCCACCGCATCCAGGTCAAGCCGCAGGTCGCGGCCGGGACGCAGGACATCGCCGGTTCCCTCCTCCAGCAGCCAGGCCCCGCCAGAGCCTGCGGGCACCAGGGTGCCGGGACGATCCAGCCCCTGGGCCACGACCCGTGTATCGCCATGGGGCGTCATGGCCAGAACCTGCCCTTGACCCGGCAGGCTCAGCAGAAACTGCCCCGAGGACGGATCGGCGGCCAGGGCTGCGGGGGCGGGATCGAACCGGCGTGCCGTCAGCAGGTTCGCCGCGCCAAGCGCGCGCTGCGGATCCAGAACGGTAAAGGCGCCGTCGCGCGCCACCATGCCCAGCACCGCCCCGTTCAGATCGACGCTGCCGATCGAGGCGCGCCCCGTGGCACGATAGGCGGCGGCGGTTTCCCCGCAGGTCAGGTCGCCGGGGCCGCGTTCCCGCAGCCAGCCCATCGGCGCCAGGTCGCCGGGGACCGACCCCACCTGCGCCGTGAATTCCAGCACCACGTTGAACGGCTGGTCCCACCGGATTTGCGCCTGATCGGTGCCCTGCGGCGTCGTGAACCGGACGGATGCCGTCAGCGGCGGTTTCAGATCCTGCGCGGCGGCCGGACCGCAAAGCGCGGCAAGAACTGCCAGCCATGCCGCAGGCTGCCTCACCGGCCACCCTCCGCGCAGGCGGCATCGCTGAACTCGACCAGACCCCAGGTGCCGCCCGCCATCAGGTAGGTCGGTCCGTCATGCCATAGGACCGAGCCTTCGACCGGCTGGCGCTCTCCATCTGCGCCGATCACCGTAGGCGGATGCAGCCAGGCCGAAACCGCCTTGCCCGGCGCGACAAGGGCCGAGTTGGGGAAGCCGAAGCCGGGGAACAGGTCGTCATAGCCAAGCCCGTTCATGACAAAGGCCCGCTGGCGCGCCCGCCCGCCGGGATGGATGACCCGGATCAGCACCTGTTCGCCCGGACAGGCCATCAGCTTCAGCGGCTGGCGGTCGGGGCCGGTCGGGCGGCCGCTGCCATGGGTGCTCTGGCCTGCGAAGAAGCGTGGGGGAAAGGACAGGGCGTTCAGGTCGTCGCTGGCCTCGAGGCGGCCGTTGCCCGCGATGTCGGCGAAACGCAGAAGGCTTGCAAAGGGACGCGAGCGATAGCTGACGCCCTGGTCGCCCAAGTCGTAGGAGTCGTCGCAGACAAGGCAGTCCGGTGCGATCGGCGGAATGCGCGTGCGGGGCGCCCCCTCCAGCGACCAGCTTATCAGGGATCGGGAATCGTGGTGGTTCAGGCCGTCCTGGTAGAAGATGACGAATTCGCGGACATCGACCGCCTGTTCCGTCCCGTCGGGATCCAGCCTGACGTCCCGGAACAGGGCACCGGCCGCGAAGCCGCCCGGCACCGCCGCGGCGCGCCATTTGCGGGCGACTGCGACAGGGCTGTCGGCCAAGCCCAGATCGACCATCTGCATCAGCCGTTCCCGATCGGTGTCGGGGGTCTGCATGGAGGTCTGCAATGCCCCGGCGATGGTCCAGCCGCGCGGCAGCACGTCGATCACCCCGAACAGGCCATGGGCCGTTTGGGACACGACATCGCCCGTCACCCGCACCGGCACGGGGCCGAAGGCATAGGGAATCCAGTGGATGTGCCTTTGCAGCTCGGCCTCGGCGAAAAGCTGCATCTGGTTCTGCTGGGCCTGGTCCAGCGTGGCGTCGCGGATCGTGAAGCCCACGCCCAGGACGGTGAAATGGACCGGATCGCTTCCCGTTGCGCGCCTGGTTGCCCAGGACGGCCGGGGGCCTGCCCACTGGTTCAGCTTCTGCCTGGCCGCGATGACCGCGCTTATGGCAATCGAGTCATGGGGATTGCTGCCGCCTTCGGGCAGGTTGATCCGCATCCGCCCCGCATAGAAGCGCAACTCGCCCGAGACGGCGGCGAGCTGGTTGCCCGCAGGCGGCATCGCGGGGCGGTTGATGCCATATCCCAGCGGCAGGGCGCGGATCAGGTCGCCTCCCGGCAAGCCGACCGACAGCCCCAGCCGGGCAGACGGGCGAAGCCCGCTGACCGGCATGGTGGTGGGGGTCAGCGTGCCCGTGACGCGGGTGCCCGAGGCGCTGACCGTGCGCGTGACCTCGGACACGGGATCCACGTTCAGCGGCGTGATCTTCGGCATCAGCGCATCGCCCAGGGCATCGGGCAGCCCGCCCGTCCGGCCTTCCTGCAGCAGGTTGACATAGCGCAGCACGACGCAGTCGCCCGCGTTCACCCGCATCACGAAGGGCTCGGGCCGGGCATAGTCGGCGCGGACGGCTGCCAGCACGTCGGTGCGGCGCAGGTTCCACCAGTCGGCATCGTCGCGCATGTCGCGGCGCGTTCCCGGCAGCCGGTCGGGATTCAGCAGCGCCAGCATCAGCCCGTCGGGGTCGCTGCGATGGGCGCCGTAATCCGTGCCGCCGGGCCAGGCGTCCGCCGTGCGCAGCGCCACGACAAGCCCCGCCGTCTCGTGTCCCGGCAGCCCGTCGCCGGGCAGGGGGCAGCCAAGCGCCTCGGCCACGGGCGGGGCGGCGTCCGAAGCGGCAGACCTTTCCGTAGGGTTGCCCGCGCGGCTTACCGGCACAAGAACCTCTGGCGCGGACTGGTTCTGCCAGCGTTCCAGCAGCGCGCTGCGCTCGGGCTGGTCCATATAGACGCGCAGAAGCCCCCAGGCCCCGTTCCACAGCGAATCCAGCGTGCCGAAGTTGTACAGGTAATCCGATGCCTCGGCGGGGCCCGACTGCGGGGCCGCGACGCGGCGCGCGTCGTCGCCGCGCCGCCGTTCCATCGAGATCACGTCGCTGCGCAGGCGGCTGCGGATTTCGAAATGCTCGGAAATGCCGACCTCTTGCGCGAAGGTATAGCCCTCGATGTTGTCGCAATTCGCCAGGGCGCGGTCGAAGGCGTCGAAGCGCTCCAGCCTTTCCTTGTCATCGGGGTCGTTCGGGTCATAGCCTTCGCGGGCCTTGGGCGTCAGGTTCAGCCATTCGTCGTATTCCTCGGGGCGGGCGTTGCGGACCGCCTTGAAACAGGCGTCGCGCGCCGGCGCGACCGTGACGGCCAGGTCGCGCATTCCCTGCGGGAACCTCTGGTCGATGTTTCGGGGTCCGGCGATGCCCGCCAGGTTGAAGACATGCTGCACCTCCTGCGCGCCCTGGACCAGGCGGAACAGGATGCGTTCGTTCTGATAGGCCTCGAACTGCGGGGTTTCGGGGTCGCGGGCGGGCAGCCCGCCGCCATCCCCCGGCATCCAGGAACTGAGGACATGGCCCGCGTCCCCCCGTTCCCCCGCAAGCTGGTAGCGATAGCTGCAGCGGGGCATGGTTCCCGCCATCAGCCTGGACACGACCTCGCTGGGGCTTGCCACTTCCATGCCCCAGCGGGTCATGCGAAGGGGCGCGCAATTGCTTGCGGGCGATCCGTCCGGCCGGTCGGTCCCCAGCCGCAGCGGCAGGGGGGCATTGCGGTAGCTGACCAGATAAGGATCGTGGTGATCGACCGAGATGGATTCGGGTCGGGTCGGCGGGGCGACGGGCCTGGCCAGCGTCCCGTTCTGGATCGGCCTGCCATCGGGGGAAGCGGCGCGGCCGCGGTAGTAGGCAAGGTGGTCGCGCAGCCGCCCCGCATCGGCGTCCTGCATCAGGTTGCCGTGCAGCCGGGCGCGGTGGGACGGCAGGTCGCCTGGCGCGCCCGCAGCCCACCAGGCCGGAGCCGTGTCGGGCTCGGTGGCATCCGCCTCGCCGCATTGGCTGGCGGTCGCGGCGGACCCGGCCGATCCCGCCGCTTGCCGGGCCTCGCAGTAAAGCCGCGCCATGCCGGAGTGGTCCGCACCGGGTGCAGGCTCGATGGCTTTCACGTCCTCGCGGTCGCGGGGATCGTAGAGAACGGCGAAATCCGCGATGGACAGGGCGAATTCGCGATAATCGGGATGCGTCGGGTCATCGGCGCCGCCCGCCTTGATGATCTTCTGCGCACCGATCCAGGCGGACGTGCCGTCCCGCAGTTCCCACGCATCGGGTCCCACCTCGGGCGTGCAGGTGCCTTGCCGATGGGGGTCGCAGACCTGCGATCCTGCCGGTTCGACCAGCAGCGCCGTGTAGAAGCCATGCTGCTGGATCGAGGAAGGACCGAAATGGTCGTGGCTGAACACGGTCCGCATGGTCCGGTCCTGCGGCTCGGGCATGTCGTCCGCATCATCCGGGCTGTCCGCGCCATCCAGGGTCATGATGGGATCGGCGAACCAGCGTTGCACGGTGGTCTGGAACAGGTCGCGGTTCGCGGACAAGGGCAGCCGCCAGACCTGGCCGTTGTTCAGGGTGGAACATTCCTCCTCGGTTGGGGGACGGCTGCCCCAGGCGCCCGGATCGGCCTCCGTGCGCGAGGGGGTCATGCTGCCCCCGCGCAGCGTGGCGCAGCGGCGGGCCATCAGTTCGTCGGGGGCGAAGGTGCCGTCCTCGTAGTTCCAGCCGTTGCCGGACCCGTCCGAGGAGGTCACGTCGAACTTGACCAGGTGGATATGCTGGCCGATCGTGTCGGTCGGCGTCCTGACCTGGAAATCGTCCAGATCAAGTTCCTTGGGCAGTTCGTTCGTGTGGCGGAACTCGATGCACTCGCCCGACAGCGCCCGGAAGAAGAAGGGCTGCACGTCGTCGCGCGTGGTGGGCGATATGCGGGTGCCCGGATCGCCCACCAGCTTGAAATCGTCCGAGCCGCCGGTCAGCACGTCGATGCGGGCCTGCGGATCGTGCCAGCCCGCCTGGTTGACGACCAGGTCCAGCTGCACCGCCGAGACCCTGTAGCGGCGAAAGCCATTCAGGTTCGGGTCGATGACATATCCGGCGCGTCCCGTCAGCGGGTCGGTGCCCGGCGTGTCGCCCTCGCGGCCCTTGGCGCCGCCGCAGGGATCGGCATAGGGGGCGCCGGGCGCGGGCGGGGCGCCGTTGACCTGGAACGCGCCCGGCGTCATCGCGGTGCTGCCTGGCAAGGGCGCCCTGGGCGTCGGATAGGATCCTTTGGCGGGTGTCACCGGCTGGCCGTCCGGCCCGCGCACCGTCAGCCCTGCCCCGTCATGGTGGAACGCCTGCGCCGCCCGTTCCAGCGGCTCGCCCTCGGGGTCCAGAAGACGGATGTCGGCATGGCCCAGATGCGCCATCATGTCGCCAAGCGCCAGGGCCTTTGCCACGATCTGGCCGCGCAGGGTTTCCAAGCGCGCGCGGTTGTCGCCCTGATCCAGCGCGGCGGCAAGATCCGCATCGCGCTGCAGGATCGCCGGAGGCAGGTTCAGCGGCAGTTCGCGTTCCGCCCCGGTGATCACATGACGCCCCAGCCCGCCCGACAGGTAGGAGCCGATCGGCGCGCCGTCGCCTTCGACCGCGCGGGCGATGTCGTGCGGTGCCTGCGGCGGGCGGTGACCGGGCAGCCCGGCGATGTAGAAGGGATAGCCGGGCATGGCATCGGGCACCGGGCGGGCTTGCGGTTCCGTGTCGTCCGGCGCCGTCGCGGTCGCGGGCGCCCGGGCTTGGGCCTGGGCACGGATCAGCCGTTCCGGCCCGCCGGTCAGGGGATCGTCCAGGGCCGCGCCGTCCCCGTCGCTGGCATAGGTGGGCAGCGGCGGAAGCGCCTCGCCCGGCAGCGGGACAAGGGCGGGGACGGGTGTGCCATCGCCCCCACTCCAGGCGCCGGTCGCCGGATCGACGCTGCCGGTGCGGATGAACCGTGCCTGGTCCGGCGCGCGGATCTCGGCGGAAAGGCCGGGTTGCGCCTGGCCGTCGGGCAGCTTGCGGGTTCCATCCTCGAACACGTCGTGGACACGCCACAGCGCCCACATCCCCTGCGCGAAATGCGGGTACAGGTGGCAGTGGAAGATGGAATCCCCCACCGTGCGGTTGCGGTTGCCCGATCCTCCGACATACCAGGCGCCCTTCTCGCGGCCCCGGCCGCCGTGATAGATGTTGTAGGTGAAGCCTTGGCCCGGCGCGACGGTCTGGCTGTCCAGATAGCTGCCGCGCCCGTGGTCGTTGCCCGCGAACCACTGGTGGGCGTGCAGGTGGAACACATGGGTTTCCTTGGGCCCCGCGTGGAAGTTGCGGAACACCACCGGGTCGTTCAGGTAGGAATGATGCACGTTCGACGGATCGTCGGCATACCATTCCAGCAGCGCCGGATCGCCGTTGGCCCAGGATGTCAGGAAAAACTCCTCGTACAGGCATTCCGCGCAGGCCGCCGCCGGGCCGATGCCCTTGCGGTTGGCCAGCAGCAGCGTGCCCATGCCGCTTGCGCCATAGTTGATGGCGAAGCCGTCGCGCACCCCAGCCAGCTGACCGAAGCGGGACAGCTCCTCGAAGTTGCGGGTGTAGAAGGTCTTGAGTTCATCGTGGAAGAAGACCGAGAACTCGCGAAAGGCGTCGAAGCGCGGCTCCTCGGTGCGGCCGGGCGTTGCGGTGTCCTGGGCACAGCCCAAGGGGGGATGGTCGTATCCGGCCGGGGGTCTTGCCTCGTGGTCGCACCAGATGATCGCGTTCAGGTCGCCATGGACAAGCTCCAGCGCGTCGGCACCCCGAGGATCGCTTGTGCCGATGGGACGGGCCATGTTCAGCACCGGAACGCCGTTCAGCACCTTTTCATAGTCAGGCGCGCCCGACCGCGAATGGCGCGGGCCGCCCTGGCGGGCGGGCCAGGCGGCGTCCAGGGCGGCCTGCGAAACCTGGCTCCGATACCAGCGGGTGCCGGGCCGTTCGGCCATCACCGCCCCGAACAGGCCATGGGTGATCGACCCGCCATCGCCCTCGCCGCCGGCGGTGACAGCGCGACTGGCGAAGAAATGCGTCCCTTCCTGGATGACCTCGTAAAGGCAGCGGAATTCCCCTTGGGGTGCCACGGCGTCCAGGCCCAGGCAGGCCGGATCCGGCGATGCCTGGCCTGGCAGGGCCAAGGGCATCAGCCCTTCGGCCAGCAGGTTCAATGATCGGGTGCGGGGCCAGTCGCCGCCGTGGAAGACCGGATCGCCGCCAACCGTGGCATCGCCCGGTTCCGACGGATCGGCAGCGGCTGGGGCAGGGTCTTCGCAAAGCGCCTCGCCATGCTCGACCATCGAGGCCGAACCCCGAGAGATATGCGCCCCGACAGGATCGTCGCCGTCAGGGCAGAAGTCGCGCGACAGATCGCGAGCAGGCGGATCGCCCGGAACCTCGGGCGCCAGCAGGTTCTGGACGCGCAGGAAAAGAAGATCGCCGACATTGGCGCGCAGCACCAGGGGACGCGGGCGGCGGCAGTCGCGCAGCCGCACCTGACCGGCTTGCAGGCTGCCCTGCGGCGTCGGCTGCGTGGCGGTATCCGTTGCGCAATCGACCGCCCCGGCCGGTTCGCCAGTCCCTTTCCCGGTGGCGTCGGCGCCGCCATCCCTCATGTCCGCCACGTCGCGGCGCAGGGCAAAGATCATGCCGTAGGGGTTGAACGATCCGAAACGGTTGTAGACCAGCATCTGGTCCAGGGCCACGATATCGGCGCAGACCACTCGCTGGGGCCTGCCTTCGCGTGCGCCGCCGCAGATGGCATCGAAGCTGGTTTCCTGGGCCTGCGCCGGGCCGGACCAGGAAGCCCCTGCAGCCAGCAGGGCCAGGGTGGACAGAAGGGCGGGGCAGTTGATGCGGAACGGCAGGGACATGGCAAACCCCGGATGCAAAAGGCTTGCGGGCGGAGGGTTCGGCCAAATGCCCGAAAGCAGAATTAATGAACAATTGCTCGTCTATTAAAGAAATATCATTGCCACGAATCATATATTTCCGCAATATATTCATATGTGATTATCCAGTTTTAATTGATCGTGGGAAAAGGTTTCGGTGGATTACCAATTGGCCGCGGCGCGCCGGATAATGGCCATGGACGCCGAAAGTCCACGCGCGCGCTCGATCATCAACGAAAGCCGCCCCGTCTATCTGCTGCCCCCGCAGGGCGCCATGACCGTTCCGGCGCCGCCGCACGAGGTGGGGAATATAACGCCGGCGCAGCTACAGGCCCTGGCGGACGGACAGGCGCCCCATGTCGCCCTGCTGGAGGTCGAAGTGGTGGGCCGCTTCGAGCCCGTGGCGACGGCATGGCCGGTCCTTCTTGCCGCGATGGACGGCGGCGGGGCGGTGACGCGCCGCTTCCTGACCGCCGGCCATGTGCTGGAAGTGGTGCTGAGCGAACCGGACATCCTGGACTTTGCCGGGGCGGTGCAGGACCGCCAGGTGCGCCCCGCCCGCGTCGTCTTCCCCGATGGCAAGACGCGCGTGGTCGATCGCTGGATCTGCGCCTCTGCCTTGGATCTGGCGGTGTTCGACGTGGCGGGCGAGCCATGCGCCGCGCTGAGGCTGGACAAGCCGCTGCAGCTTCCGGCAGCGGTCGCCGTGATCGGCTATCCGCTGGTGCCGGGCGTGGCCGTGTTTCGCGACAAGGCCGATTCCTATCTGCGAAAGCAGTTCATGGCCATCGGCAAGCCCGCCGAGTCCCTGGGCACCGCCGCCCGGAAAAGCACCGAGTTCCTGCATGACGCGACCACCCTGCCGGGGTTTTCGGGCGCGCCGGTCTTCGATCCCGCCACCGGGCATGTCATCGGAATGCATGTCAGGGGCTCTCGCGAGGGACTGGAGCATCTGCCCGCGGCCATGGCGCCCCGCGTCATCGACAGGGACCGGAACGACGGCATCCTGGCCTCGGGCATGATGAAGACGGACTGGCTTTTGCAGATCCTGGCGGGCCAAAGCGACAGGCCCCCGGAGGATGCCCCGGCCCAGCACTGGACCGGCGGCGCGGTGCCCGTCCCGCTTGAGGCCGAGGCGCTGCGTCCCGCGACGATCCTGGCCGGAGCGATCGCGGCGCGCCAGAACGTCCCCGGCGCCGAGGACGGGATCGTTCCCGACCGTCCCGACAGCCGCGACCGTTCCTATCAGCCGGGCCTGGCGCGCGTGCCGGAAAGCATTGTTCCGAAGCCCGGCCCTGTGGGCGACCAGGGGGACGAGGGAAGCTGCGCGGCCTTTGCCCTTGCCGCCGCCATCGAATGCCAGCTTGCGGAACGCGACGGCTACCGGCCGCCGGACCGGGGCTTTACGGCAAGCGTGCGGATGCTGGACCGGATGGCGCGGCGGCATGACGAATGGCTGGACGACACCGCGGACGGCACCAGCCTGCGCGCCGTGATCAAGGGCTTCTACCACAATGGCGTCTGCACCGAGGCGCTGTGCCCCTATGTTCCGCGCCAGCCCGCCTTCTTCCTGACCCGGCGCATCGCCAAGGCGGCGCGCGGCATAACGCTTGGCGCCTATCTGCGTGTCGCCCGCTCGGTCGATGACATGCGGATGGCGATCCGCGAGGCGGGGGCGGTCATCGTGGCCGCCGATGTCCATGACGGCTGGTGGTCCCTGGATGGCAAGGGCCGCATCCCCTATGACATGGCGGACACGCCGACGCCGCGCGGCCGCCATGCCTTTGTCGTCAGGGGCTATGATCGGGACGGGTTCATCGTCCAGAACGCGCGCGGCAGGGCATGGGGCGGCTATCGCGGCCTGCCGGGACATGCGCTGTGGCGCTATGCCGACTGGGCCGAGAATTGCCACGATGCCTGGGTGATCCGGCTTGCCCCGCCAGGCGACAGGGCCTTTGCGGTTTCCGGCCTGGCGGACGGAAAGCTTGCCACTCCCCGCAGACTTGGCCTTCTCGGCCATGTGCTTCATGCCGAACGCTCTGGCCTGGTCGAGGACGGCACCCTGGGCATCGGCGCGCAGGGCGTGGCCGAGACGGCAGCCTATCTGGACAGTGACAGCGCGCGGAAGCGGTATTCCCGGCTGATGCTGGTCTTTCACGAACCGCTGATGGACGGCGACCTGATTGCCGGCCTGGCGCTGCGGTTGACCGCGCGGCTCAAGGCGCGCGGCGTCTATCCCTTCCATGTCATCTATGGCCTGGACGAGATGCTGTCCTGCCGCCTGCGCCTGTCCCACGACATCGGCCGCGCGGTCGAGCGTTTCCTGCGCGAAGGCACCTCGCGCGATGCGGTGCTGCAACGCCAGCTTGGACCCGTCATCCGCCTGCAGGTCGAGCATATGGCCCAGGGCGCCCGGGCCGCGGCGGGGCCGGTGCTGCGCGACGCGCTGGCAGCCCTGCTGCTGTTCGCGGCGCCCGGCCGGCGGGTCGATGTCGTCTCGATCGGCTTGGGCGGGGTTTTTGCGCAGGCGGTGGCGCGGGCCTCGCCCGTCAAGCCATTGCCGCATCTGGCGATCGCATGCCCGCTGCCGGTCAGGGGCGCGCTTTCCTGGAAGCTCGGGATGAAGCAGGACGAAAGCGACCTGCCGGGCTGGCTGGGCAGCTGGGGGGACATCGTCTCCCGTGCCTTCGGACGCAGCATTCGTGCCGAAGACGGAGAGAAGGTGGCAACCGTGCAGGAACTGATGTTGCAGCCCGATTTTGTCACGCAATTGCTGGATCGCGTGCCGCAGAGGAGCCTTGCACGTCAACGATGACACGACCGACCCGATATGGTGCCGCGCTGCGGCTTCTCCGAAGCCATCCTTCGGCTTTCTTCCCGCATCCGAGGGGCAGGCCATGTCGATGATCCGGGACAGCTTGCGCTTGACGGCAGGGTCCATCCCGGGACGACTTAAGCAGGAAGAATTTCAGTTGCTCGCAAGGATCGTCATTCCGGCATCCGAAACGTCGGAGCAAGCCTGCCGCAGACAAGATGCGTCAGAGAAGAAAGCCTTTTTGACAGCGCCATCTGCCACTTTCTGCTACCTTGCTGACTGACGCCGCCCGCAAGAGGCTGAGTTAATCTGGTCATCGGAGGAGAGGACCATGGCAAACACCCAAAACGTGCTTATCCATCCTGCAGTCGACAACGGCATCAAGCGAGGCG
>NZ_JBDPNJ010000032.1:0-27797 GCF_039770665.1 Paracoccus sp. SSK6
CTCCGTGTCGAAATCTTGCGATGGGCGTGGCCGCGCGCCTGTGCCGAAGTGGGATGTTTGTTAAGCCCGCCCCCTCTGCCGATCCGCTGCTGCTTCTTGCCTCAGCAGGGCATCTCGAATGTGAACACGGTTTCTGCTTCATCAGAGGCAACCGACACGATGCCGCCATGTGCCTTGGCGATCTCCGCAGCAATGTAGAGGCCAAGTCCCCGCATCCTAGACCGCGCGGGTCGCTCGCTGCACGTCCGCTTCCTGCCCGGTGTGCTTGACAGCCCGAAGCTCGAGTCGGTGGGGCTGTCGGTCTCGCCGGACAAGGATGTGAGTCGAAGAACGGATGATGGATTACGTGCATTCTCCTCCAGAGGCTGTAGGCAATGTCACACTTGAAGATCCCTTCGCATTGCATGAGGACGTTTTATCGTTTATATTCAATCATCTGATCGGAATGCTCATGGTCAGGCGCTAACTCACTGCGTTGGCAATTCACAAATTGACGCAGAAAATGATTGCCGAAAAATATGTTGCGTGGCACCAGTCTAGTTAATGGGGGCATCTGCAATTGACGCACGAAACCTGTCAATCGGCCGTTTACCCCCTCAAGATGTTGAGATGAACCCTACTCAGGGACCATTTTAGGGCACGTAGTATGAACGACATGAGCCTTTCTCAAGAGCGTCGCGCCATCGATGCCGTGCGAATCACGTCCTTCGCCGACAACTTGGCTGACTCGCTCGACCGGCAAATGAAGAACGCCTACAAACCCGAAGGCAGCAAGACCCTCAGGCTCTTCTCGGCCCGCGAGATGTGCGACCTCACCGGCATCTCCCCCTCCAACCTCCGCATCAGGAGCAATGAAGACCCAGAGTTCCCTCCGGCGAAGGTCGATGCCCGCGGCTACCGCTGGTATTCCGCCGAGGATATGGACGGTATCCGGGATCACATGTTCCGGACCGGCAAGAACGCTTCAAGCTTCCGGCCCGGCCGAAGGGAACCGTCAGACCGGCTTCAGGTCTTGAGCGTGGTCAATTTCAAAGGGGGTTCGGGCAAAAGCACCACGGCGATACACCTTGCCCAGAGGTATGCACTGAGAGGTTACAGGGTTCTGGCTGTTGATCTCGATCCCCAGGCTTCCTTGACGACACTGTTCGGCTATAGGCCCGAACTTGAGTTTCAGGAAAGCGGAACGATCTACGACGCCTTGCGCTACGACGATGACCAGGTTTCGATCGAGGAGGTCATCCTCAAGACCTACTTCCACAATCTCGACCTCGTGCCCGCCGGTCTTGTTCTGTCGGAATACGAGACGACCACGGCCTATGCACTCCAGAAGCGTGTCACGCCCGGTTTCGAGGAGCGGCTCGCCATTCAGCTGGACGTCGTCCAGGATCAATATGACCTTGTGATCATCGACTGCCCGCCGCAGCTGGGCTTTCTGACGCTGTCCGCCCTGGCAGCGTCTACGGCTCTCGTGGTGACGGTGGTCCCGAGCATGCTCGACATCGCTTCCATGTCCCAGTTCCTCAAGATGTCTGGCGAGCTCGTCCAGACCATCGAGAAGCATAGTGGAATGCCGGTGAGCTGGGACTTCGTCAAATTCCTCCTTACCCGCTACGAGCCTTCCGACGGTCCACAAACTCAGATGGCCTCCTACCTCCGCGCCATCCTGGGCGGAGAGGTGCTGGTGGAGCCGATGCTGAAGTCCACGGCGATCAGTGATGCCGGTATGACGCAGCAGACGGTCTACGAGGTTGAACCTTCAAACTTCGTCAAGAAGACGCTCGATCGCGCCGTTCAGAGCGCGAACGCTGTCGGTGACGAGATCGAGGGCCTGATCCAAAAAGCCTGGGGGCGATGATGGGACGCAAGAACATCCTCGATCTCGCGATCGAGCAGGCCTCCCCTGATCCTGCCAACGCGTCGCCTGCCTCCCGCGAGACAGGGACTCCTGCCATCACCTCCCTGCGCGAGTCTATGCGCTCGGTTTCAGCCAACGCTATCCGAGAGCTGGACCCCGCCAATATCGATCAGGGCGGTGTGAAAGACCGGATGGAGTTTGATCCCGAAAGTATCCGGAAGCTGGCTGAGAGCATCCGCGACCACGGCCAGCAAGTGCCGATCTTGGTGCGTCCGATCAGGGGCCGTATGAACCGGTTCTCGATCGTCTATGGTCGCAGGCGCCTCGCTGCCATCCGCTCTCTCGGGCCGGGGTTCACCGTCAAGGCGATCATCAGAAGCCTTGAGGACGAAGCAGCGATCATTGCCCAAGGCCAAGAAAACAACCTCCGGGTTGACCCTTCTTTCATAGAGAAGGCCCTGTTCGTCCTGGCGCTGCGTGAGGGGTCCTTCTCCACCAAGGTGATCCAGGACGCGCTCGGGATCGACGCGGCCGCAGTCTCGCGCATGGTGACCGTGGCCGAAAACATCCCTGAGGCGGTTTTGGCCGCTGTAGGACCTGCCCCCGACGTGGGTCGCCGGCCCTGGACTGAACTGGCATTGTTGGCCCGTGATCACGCTGTCGATCTGGCAGCCCTTCTCGACTTTACCGGTCCAGACTGGACGTCCTTGACCAGCAACGCCCGGTTTGCCCATCTATTGGAGCTTGCTCGGGTAAAAGGTCCAGACAACTTTAAGAACTCAGCGCAAATCTTTGATAATGAACAGATTTCATCTGTGGCATCTGGTGAAGGAAAACAGATTGCCCGTGGGCAATCTGGTCCTCCTCCTCGGCGTTTCAATATCGGAGGACGCCATATCGGAAACATGAAGAGGAGCCACAGGCTGCTGTCCCTGAATATCTCCCTTCATCATCAGCCTGAATTCGGCCAGTGGCTCGAAGAGAATGCAGACGACGTCGTCCGCCTTCTTCACGAACAGTGGCAGAAAAACCGGGGCGAGGGTTGAGCCCCTCCCCTTCTATCAACCCGAACAAGAAAGGAGAGCAACGGAGACCGTAAAAAAGAAGAGCCCCCCGAAGTATCCCCCCGGAGAGCCCTGATCTGTAGATTCGCACCCTCAGGTCTATTCTCTCTCCTCCGATCCGTCAAGAACAACCGATTCGGTTGACGGAATAACTTTGCCCACGTTTCCGTGAGGAAGCGGCCAGGGATCGGATACGCATGGGGCTGCGGTCGCCCAAGCGATAGGACCATGACATATGTGAAAGCAATCACGCCCACGCACGCATCGGCGATCGGCTCCCCCTTGTCTGCGCGTAAGGACATGGACCTCTGGGCCGCATTCAGGGTGGTTCGAGAAGCAGCCGCCTCGATCGGGATCAAGAGCGAAGTAATTCGCACCCTGGAGACAATGGTCGGGTTCCTGAGGCCCGGAAAGGGCCTCACCTGCTTCGCCTCCAACCGGGAGCTTCAGCGGCGCCTGGGAGGTTTAAGCGAGAAGACAATTCGCCGCCACGCCGCCCGCCTGATCGATGCCGGACTGGTGCGGCGCACGGACAGCCCCAACAGGAAGCGGTTCTCCACCCGCAATCCTGTTGACGGGTCGCTGGAGGCTTTTGGGTTCGACCTCAGTCCCATGATCTTAGGGATTGAGAGATGGGCCTCGCTGCTGTCCGCCCATCGGGAGGAAGAGGCCCTCAAGCGCCACCTTCGGACGTTGATTCTTGCCCGCCTTGCAGAGGCCGATACCCGCGGGCAAGTTGACGTCGACACAGCCGAAATCCGGAAGGCTCTACGGCGCAAGCATGCTTCGAGGGATCTTCAGTGGATCCTGAGAGACCTTGACGCTCACTTGCTGTCAGACGATTGTTCGAATGACCCCGAGGCCCCTGCCCTGCCGGCAGAAGATCTGGCCGTCGCTGGCGGTCAGAATGACCGTCACCAATCAATGTCCCAAACAGAAGACCTTGATAAGAAGCCGGCACTGGCAGACGAAGATATTCGATCGCAAACCGAAAGTACGCAGTGCAACGAAGCAAGATTGCTGGAGAAGATAGAGACCACCTGCAGCGAAGCCATGTGTTTTGCCACACAACCGCTACGTGACTGGAGCGACGTGTCGAAGCACGCTGAGATGATCGCGCCCATGATCGGGATCGACAGAAGCCTGTTGGAAGTTGCCCGAGTGCAATTCGGAGAACGAGCTTCAGCCATCAGCATTCTCATCATGGTACAGCTGCACGGCCGCGTCCGAAACATGCGCGCATACTATCGAAGCCTGGTGGCCGGCAAGCGGCGATCCAGCTTCGACCCGATAGCGCTGCTCGACCGGATGTCGCGCCATACGCGGTGTTCCATCTCTTGACCCATGTGCTCGGCTGCTCCCGTCTGCCAAAGCGGGACAGAGCCGTTCCGCAGCTGCCGAATGGGCACGCTCGGGAAAGTTGAAACCGTATTGGAAACACCAGAATACCATGACGGCCATCCGGCAACATTTCACCGTGCCGACCCCCGCACAGGGAGATCAGGCTCCGGCGTCCTAACAGGCTCACTCCACCCCGGTCCGACGTGCTCCCTGCAATAGAACCGGAGTAAGTCGGATCTAGTCACGTTCTCCAGTGTCTGCGCGTCAACCGGCAATTCGCTGTCCCGGAGATAGCAAGAGCGACATTCCCCCACGACGGAACATGACGGCGCCCAGTGTCATCCGCGTCCAATCGGAATCCATATAGATCCCGAAGCTAGATGTGCTTGGTGGCCTTCATCCGGTCTTGGGACTTGTGTCGATCTGTCAGACAGCCTTCTGTCACCGGCATATCGCTCCGGACAATGACTTGCCCGCGGGCAGACTGCTAACTTCCCCCGAAAAAAGCCTCTGAAACAGCGCAGGCGCTCATGGGGTGGCGGTCCGTTTGGTTGACCAGCCGCTAATGACATTCCGCAAGCCGCCAATCCCCACAGCTGCGTCCGGCGAGGTTGTAGTCTGCCTGTGATCTGCAGCACGTCGCAGTGGAGAACGTGGCCAACAGTTTGCCCGCTGGCAAGTTGCGTTTGAGATCGACACTTCCTGCACCGGAACGAAATTAGCGTAGCTCCCCAGCAGGACCGCGGCTGACAGGCAAAATGTATCATCGGAGATCCGGTTGCGCGCCGCGCAGATCTATCGCTGCCTGGCAGAGACGGTGTTCCATTGAGTACAGAAGCAAACCATCAGTCGCGATGCGCCCGACGATAGCCCCAGTGACCATTTTGGCTGCCGCCTGTCTAAGATTGGGCCATGTCGCTCGGTTATTCCTACCTGTGATGTGGCCACATTCTGTGATGAACCAATTAGCTGATGCGGAGAATTGCAGGTCATTGGCCTCCCATTAAACTTCCGCTTCTATTCATCTTGCCCGCGGGCAAACTGTTCGCCGAGACTGTAGGCCTCACGATAATCCCGGGTGCCTGATCCCGTGACCGCTTCAGCTGCGCCTGACCTGCGGACGACAACAGGCGCTGTTCCCAGTTTTTCTCATGGCGGCTTGGTTCAGTAACCGCTTATCACGCAGGTACGGGGCGTCGGTCTGCGAACGCAGATCAAGCTCAGAACCCTGCCAGGGCAGTTCATGTCCGAGTAGGGACCGGAACTGCGGGACCCGAGACAGTTGCCCGGCGCAAAGTGTCCTATGTGACGCCGAATTCCGGGATCCGCGAACGCTTTCCAGGGTTCTGACCCTTTGCAGATGGCAGGATCGGCGGTCGCCTGGATCTCGTGAGAAGCGGGTTGATGATCCAATTCAGGTCCAGCAACCCTGTGACTGCTTCCGAGCGCCTGTCCGGGACCTCGGGCAAACCCTGAGCGGAGATGGCAACAGAGCATCAGTTGAAAACCAAGCGCTCTCACGGTCATTAGTAGGCCGCTCTTTGTGGAGCTGAGGATCGTCATTGCTGATCAGGCCACGTCAGCTGCTAAGTTGGCCACGTGCTCGGAGTGCGGGGCATTGGGGCAGGAGCTGAGGTCGCCTTCAATGCATGCGAGGCTGAGCGGAAGGCCACCGTTCCACTTGGTAGGGCTTCTCACAACACATTGCCCGCGGGCAACCTGCAAGCCACGGTGGCCGCGACAGACAGCGGCAGTTGAGAGAGGGGGGGTATTTTCACTCGCGGACCCAACGCAGACCGCCCTCAGGCAGGCATCCCCATTGGCTGCGGTTTTTCTCCCAAAATGCTCAAAGCGACTGCTTAAGCCCCTCGCTCACGGCGGTCCGCTGGTCTTTTACTTCTAACATAGCGAGGCCCAGAGACGAGCCATTGTTGCCATCCAAATGTCCAGGGTGGACTGATCCTCACCGGATTCAGTTTCATCGGAAATCTTGCGCATCTTGTCTACAAGGACGTCGAAGACCTCGAAGCGCCGAGCGAGTTCCATATACGCGTCGTACAGGGTTCCGTCAGCCGTCACTGCCTGAAGAGCGGCGACCGTGCCTAGATCAAGATGGTTCAGCAGCGCACCGGCAGTGTCCGCGATCGAAATTGTACTGGCCAGCCGGTCGCGGAGCCACTAACGCAAGAGGGCAGGGGGGCGGGAGGAGAGCACGCATTGCAGAACCTCATGTCCAAACCCACGCTGTGGTTTACAAGGGTGCCACGAAAACCGACACCGACGAAGCATGCTCGGCTGACCAGCATTTGCGAGGCTTTCGCGTGCCGAAGGCTGCAGGAGGAGCGATGCAAAGCCGTGGCAGGAGGCGCTTTTCGTGCTAGACTACTACCTGAAAGGCAGGTTGTCCGCAATTGGGCGATGTGGAGCAAGACACCGGGAGGGCTCGGATGAAGGGTCTCGTCGTTCTGCTCATCATCCTCTCGCAGCCAGCTTATGCTGCCTGGGATATACGCCAGTGCACCGCGACTGTCAGAGACCGGCACGGCATCCGCATCGAGGAGGCCATGAAGATCTGCGCGGGCTCCCAGGCTAAACGAGGTGAACGTCGTCGGTGCGTCATCGACAAGGTCAAAAATCAACGCATGACAGCGGAAAGCGCCTTGAACTCCTGCCTGAACGGTCCGCGTAGATCGGATCAGTCGCTGCGGGATCCTGGTCGAACACCGGCTTGATCGACAGCCGTTGAGCCTCCGCAGGCCGGGCGCGGGCCGCCTTCCATAGCCAACAATGCGTCGGCTTACAATGTCATTTGGTTCCATGAAACGGCCGTTTGATAAACGATTTCATGTAGGTTGCAGCACGCGTCGCTGGTCAGGATTGGCAAGAACAGAAGGGTAGGGCAGGGCGACGGCACCCGCCGCAACCCTTCCCAACGTCCTTTCCACACCATCGGGATCCAGATTGTGGAAACAGAGAATGCGCCCTTCATCACTTCGACCTATACAAGTGTAGATGGTCAGTCCTAATGGTAACATCATTAAACATAGATCAGGAGTTTCGTATGGATACGGGTGCATCGCTGCTCCGCTGCGAAGCCTTGGCCTCAAGGATTGACGGCATCCTCCTGGCGGACCCGGACCTTGCGCGTCTTTGGCGCATGGAGGCGGCCTTGCTGGAGGCAGCCGCCTCCGTGGGGCTTGAAGGAGAGCGCATCTCGACGTCGGGCATGGTGCTTCGCCTCACCGGCGCCCTGGCGATCGAGGAAGAGGCGCGCAGCACGGAGATGGCCCTGCGGCTCCTTTCGATCATGAAGCGGCCCGGCGACATCTTCGGCTCGCCTGTCGAAACGATCAGGCGGATCGAGGCCGGCGCTTCTCCGATCGGGCAGGAGCGGGACAAGTCTGACAGGTTGGAGGACAGTGAGCTGGCGCTTGTGGTTCGCGAGGGCGAGGCCTGGGGGGACGTGCCGATCCTGGCCGGCCTGCGGGCGTCCGCCAGTTATGCCTTGCGATCACGACGGGATAGCCCTGCGGCGGAGAGGCTCATCTTCATGGCAGTCGAGGGTGCCGCGCGCCATCTGCGGGGGATGTCATCCATCCGAACGGAGGCCGCCGAGGATGACACGGATGTGCGCGCATCCCTGATGACGTCCGCTGAGGCGGGATGGATCGTCACGCCCTCAAGCGCGATGACCCGCAACGGGCTGCGCATCTGGTCGCCCTTGTCGGGCATCGGCAGTTTCCTGGAAGCTCTTCCGCGGGCGCTGTCCCAGGAAGTCGGGCATCTGGGCACGCTCCGTCACGAGCTTGCGCGGCTGTATGGGGTTGCGGCCCAAGCCCGTGGCCGCTCCAGGCTGGCCGATCTGGCCGCGCTTCTTCGGCAGCAGCCCGTCGTCAACTCCGCGATGGTCTGCGACCGGCTGGGGGTCAGCCGCCGGACCGCGCTGGCGCTCATCGGGGAGATGGTCGGGGCAGGCTGTCTGGTGAACGTGACCTCGCGGCGCGTGGCGCGCTTCTGGGCGCTTCCGTCCCTCGGCTCGCGGATGAAGACTTTGCCCACGAGACCGGCCCGAGGCGATGTTCCGCGCGCCGCCGGTCCTGTTCGCCCGGTCGCTCTGGAGGAAACCAGCAAGCCAGGGCGGCTTGAGAAGCACTTCGACGAGAGGCGACTGGCTCGTGTCTTCGAGGACCTGGATGCCGCCATGGCCGGTCTCGACGCGGTGATCAGAAAAAAGGCTGAAGAGAACCGCGAGTGAAGGCGTGATGACGAATGGCCAAGAACCCGGGTTCGTGCGTCTGGGCTGATGCCGTCGCGCAGTTGCGGTGACGTTCCAAACAGGGCCGATCATTTCTCTTGGAGCAGCGGGAGGGCAGCGTGATTCCCTCTTTCAATGCTGCTCCTGGGAATGACATGTGCCCAAGGTCGATCACCTCATTCGCGTGCCCTCCACCTCCCTGAACTGCTCGGCCTCGAATAGATGTTTGACGCTGTGCCACAATTCATTGCAGTCTGACCGGACAATCAATGAACGGGCGGCGGCCTTCGCAGGCTGCCTGACATGTCCGAACACGCGCGTCAGGCGCGTGGCGTCCCATCATGTCCGCAAGCCGGACAACAACAGGAGAGCGGAATGAAAACCCTTGCTTCGATCACGGCACTGGCCCTGGGCACCACCCTGGCAGCGCCGGCCATGGCGCAGGACAGCGCCGGAACCTGTGGAGATCTGTCCATTGCCCAGATGGGCTGGGCCTCGGCCGAGGTCATCACCGAGGTGGCAAAGTTCCTGCTGGAGCAGGGCTATGGCTGCAAGGTGTCCCTGGTGAAGTCTGACACCATCCCGGCCATCACCTCGGTCGCCGAGAATGGCGAGCCTGACATCGTCACCGACCTGTGGCTGAACTCGGCCGGCGAGGCCTATGCCAAGCTTGAGCAGGCCGGCACGATGGTCACGCTGACCAATGTGCTGGATCCCGGCGGGGTCGAAGGATGGTGGATCCCCACCTATCTGGCCGAAGCCCATCCCGAACTGACCACCATCGAGGGCGTGATGGCCAATCCCCAACTGGTCGGCGGCCGCTTCAACAACTGCCCCGAAGGCTGGGGTTGCCGCGTGGTCAGCGACAACCTGGTCCGCGCGCTGAAGATCGAAGACGCGGGCATCGAGGTGTTCAACCACGGGTCCGGCGAGACGCTGGCCTCGTCGATGGGTTCGGCCGTGACCAGCAAGGAACCCTGGTTCGGCTATTACTGGGGTCCGACCGTGCCGTTGGGCAAGTATGACATGACCCGCGTCAAGCTTGGCGAATACGACGAGGCCAGGTTCGCGCCCCTTCAGAACCCGAACGCCCCCGATCCCCAGGTCTCGGACTTCCCCGAGGCGCCCAGCGTCACCGCCGTCACCGCTGCCCTGGTCAAGGATCAGCCCGAGGTCGTCGAATTCCTGCGCAAGATGACCTTCAAGACCGATGACATGAGCGCGCTACTGGCCTGGCAGGACGAGAACAAGGCATCCGCACAGGAAGTCGCGGTCCATTATCTGACCCACAATGCCGACGAATGGCAGGACTGGCTGTCAGAGGGCGCCAAGGAAAAGCTGTCGGCGCTGATCCAGCAGAACTGAGCGACTGCAAAAGCGCGGTAGGTGGTCGGTGCCGTAAGGGCACGGACCACATCTGTGACGAATAATCCCGCAGCAGAAACAGACGGGGACGCAAGCGATGGCCAGCTATGATGGCGTGTTCGATGCCTTGGGGCTTAGGAAATGGTGCGATGGTGGTGGCGGGGAGGGCGGCCCGATGTCAATGGCCGATCTTCTGGCCAAGACCCAGGGCGGAGCGTCTCAGACCGGCGGCTCGTGGTGGGATCTGCCTTTGCCGTCGCTCAACAACCTGCACGAGGCCTGCGGGGCGATCTGGCAAACGCGCGACCTGACCCTGGGTCTGGAACGCACCTTCCTGTCGGCGCGCGACGCGCTGCGGGTGGTGCTGGACCCGCTGACCCAGCCCCTGTCCTGGATGCTGCGCGAGACGATCTGGCTGATGACGGCAACGCCCTGGTTCATCATGCTGCCGGTTCTTCTGCTCCTGACCTGGCTGGTATCGCGATCCGCAAGCGTCATGCTGCTTGTCACGGCCTCGTTGGGCCTGCTGGCCTTCGTGGACCACTATACCGAGGCGATGCAGACGCTGGCGATCATCTTCGTCTGCGCCTTCATCTGCGTGCTGTTCGGGGTGCCTATCGGCATCGCCATGTCGCGCAGCGACACGTTGCGGCGGATCGTGACGCCGATCCTCGACATGCTGCAGACGCTGCCTGCGTTCGTCTATCTGATCCCGCTGATCTTCCTGTTCAGCGTGACCGAGCCGAAGCTCTACGGCATCGCGATTATCCTTTATGCCATCGTGCCGGTGATCCGGCTGACCGATCTGGGCATCCGCCTGGTGGACCGTGACGTCATCGAAGCTGCGGATGCATTCGGAATGAGCCGCCGGCAAAAGCTGTTCGGCGTTCAGATCCCCCTGGCACTTCCCAACATCATGGCGGGCGTGAACCAGACCATCATGATGAGCCTGGCGATGGTGGTGATCGCCTCTCTGGTCTCCGCGCCGGGGCTGGGGGTGCTGGTGCTGCGTGGGATCCGCAATCTGGAACTGGGTGTGGGCCTGATCGCCGGCTTCGGGATCGTGCTGCTGGCGATCGTGTTGGATCGCGTCACCAAGGCGGCGCTGAACCGCATCGACGCCAGCAAGTCGCGGACCTGAGGAGGCAAGGATGGGCACACCCGTCAAGGTATCGATCCGCAACCTCTTCAAGATCTTCGGCGAACATCCCAAGGCGGTTCTGGCCGATGTCCGCGCGGGCATGGGCAAGGCCGAGCTTTTGGCGCAAAAGAACCACGTCCTGGGCCTCAACGACATCAACATCGACATCCGCGAGGGCGAGATCACCGTCATCATGGGCCTGTCGGGGTCGGGAAAGTCCACGCTGATCCGCCACCTCAACCGCTTGATCGAGCCGACCGCAGGCGAGGTTCTGCTTGATGGCGAGAACATCCTGACCTGGAACGAGACCCGGCTGCGCGAGTTGCGGCGCAAGTCCATGTCGATGGTCTTTCAGAAATTCGCACTGCTGCCGCATCGCACGGTTCTGGAAAACGCCGGCATGGCGCAGGCTACGCAAGGCACACCTCGCAGCCTTTACGAGCCCGAAGCACAGAGCTGGCTGGAGCGGGTGGGCCTTGCAGGCTTCGGCGACCGCTATCCGCACCAGTTGTCAGGGGGGATGCAGCAGCGGGTGGGGATCGCGCGGGCGCTGACCTCGAACGCGGGGATCATGCTGATGGACGAGGCGTTCTCGGCGCTTGATCCGCTGATCCGCACCGACATGCAGAACCTGCTGATCGAGCTTCAAAGCGAGTTGCACAAGACCATCGTCTTCATCACCCACGACCTGGACGAGGCGCTGAAGCTGGCCGATCACCTGGTGATCCTGAAGGACGGCGTGGTCGTCCAGCAGGGCGAACCCCAGCACATCCTGCTGAACCCGTCCGACCCCTATATCGAGGCCTTCATCGGCGACATCAATCGCGCCCGCGTGTTGCGCGTCCGGTCGATCATGGCTGAGGGAACTGCGGAGGGCGACGTCGCGGGCGACGTGGATGCCGACGCGACGCTGGAAAATGTCATCGCCTTGTCCGGGGGTGATGCGACCCTGCGCTACCGCGTCACCTGCGGCGGGCATTCGGTCGGCATTCTGGAAATGCCGGCGCTCGTCCGGGCTCTGGTGCCGCGCAGGTCAGCTTGAGAGGGGTGGTGCTCACCGTGGATCAAAGCCCACGGCATTCGTTCTCCCGCGCAGGTTGGACCGTCCGCCCTGCTTGCCATGACCATGAACCGCCGCAACGCCGGTCACGACGAAGGTGGCGGTAAGTCGGCGCGCTTTGCCTGATCGGCACCTGCAAAATGAACGGCGTCGAACGCTATGCCTGCCTACGCGATCTGTTCACCCGCCTTACCCATGGCCACTTGGGCCATCGGAGCCTCCAGGTCGCCGCCTTGCCGCCCTCCGAGCACGATGAACGACAGCATCTCGGCTCCTGCACCGAGCCATTTGCGAGACCTGGTCCATCTCTGGCCTCCTGTGCGGAACGTTTCTATAGTTTCGCCATGACCGAAACACTGCCTTCGTGCCCCGCATGCTCCTCTGCCTACGCTTATCAGATGGATGCCCTTCTGGTGTGTCCCGAATGCGGTCATGAATGGCAAGCAGGCGCGACGGATGACAGCGAGCCGGAGATCCGTGACAGCGTCGGGAATATCCTGCGTGACGGCGACACGGTCACCGTGATCAAGGATCTGAAGGTGAAAGGCTCCTCCTTTACGGTGAAGGTGGGCACAAAGGTGCGCGGCATCCGACTGGTGGAGGGAGACCACGACATCGATTGCAAGATCTCGGGCATCGGCCAGGTGGGGCTCAAGTCGCAGTTCGTGAGGAAGGTTTTCGAGTAAGAGGCTTCGCCCCCAATTATGTCTGCCACACTGCAACGCCATCGTTCTGGTGCTGTCAGTCCTTCAAGGGCCGTCTCCATGAATGAAGCACAGCCTACCGTGCCATAACACCCAGGGGTCGCAATGGAGGAAACGATGGAACTCTGAGCATCCGAGAGGCCCTAGCTCCTCTTCCAGCCAAGAAAGACTCCCCAAACTCCCGTTTCAAGCGGTCCAGTTGACAGGCGGCAGAGCCTTTTCAGCGCCGCTCGAAACCGGTGTGGTTCACCCCGGCGGCAATATCGCTTCGATGCCAGTCGATGATATCGGCATCGATAGGGCCGAGGCTGCAGACGATCTCAAAAGCATCGACCAAGGCTTCCGGCCCTTGGGCGGCGACCTTCACCCCTTCGGGCTGGATGCTGATCCAGCCATTCAAGCTTAAGCGATGCGCACGGTTCAACGCGAATTCGACGAAAGTTTCGCCCAGCTTGCCGTGATAGGTGAGCTCGACCGCGCAGAGGTCCTGCCCACCCTGCCCAAAGTTGCCGCTTTCAAAATTCACGTCCTGTATCCTTCAGGCCAAATCATGCGGACAGCCTGACAGGCTGCCCCCACCGGGTTTATTGCGGCAGGGATCCGGGCAAGCCCTCGACCAGCCAATTCATCGCAAAGATTTCGGGATCGGGCAGAACCTCGCCTTCGACCGCGCGCTCGGTGCCGCTCTGGTCTTTCAGGGGGCCAGCAAAGACATGGTCCTCGCCGCTGACCAGCGCGGCTTCCGCCTCCTTGATCCGCGCCATCTGCTCTTCGGTCAGCACATCATTCCATGCCTGGACCGAAACCGTTCCCGAGGCCAGACCACCCCGTTCGTCCTGACCCTTGAAATTGCCTTCGAGTGCTTCCCCCACGGCCCGGATGAAATATTTGCTCCAGTCATGAACCACCGAGCCCAGAACGGCATCAGGGCCATGTGCGCTCATATTCGAGCCCGTGTTGACCACATAGACCCCTTCTGCCTGCGCCACGTTCACCACCGAAGGTGTGTCCTGGTGAAGCGAGAACACGACATCCGCCCCCTGCGAAATCACCGCCCGTGCGGCCTCTTGTTCGCGGGCCGGATCGAACCAGCTATTCACCCAGACAAGGCGGATATTCACGTCAGGGCTCACCTCGCGTGCGGCCAGGGTAATGGCATTGACCTCAGCGATTACCTCGGGAACGGCGAAGGCTGCGACGATGCCGATGGTATTGGTTTCGGTGACCATGCCGGCGGCCAATCCGCCCAGATAGAACCCTTCATAGCCGCGGGCAGTGAAGGTGCCGAGGTTTTCGGTCTGACGAAAGCCGCTGGCATGGATCATGTTCACCTCGGGGTGACGCTGTGCCAGCCGCAGGCCGTCATTCATATAACCGAAAGAGCCCAGAACGAGGAAATCCGCCCCATCCGAGACAAGCTGGTTCATGACCCGCCCGGCATCCGGTCCTTCGGGAATATTGTCGACCACGCGGGTGGTCACGCGATCGCCATAGGCTTCCTCGACCGCTTCGCGGGCCAGATCCAGTTGCTTGGCCCAGCCTACATCCGCAACCGGCGAGGGATAGATCAATCCCATCATCAGCGGCTCGGCCATGGCGGCCCCGCCGGTCAAGGGCAGCGCGAGAGAGGCCGCCAGAATCCAGTTTGTCAATTTGTGCTTCATGACCATCGTCTCTTTCTCCTGTTGGGATGACCGCTCAGGCGGTGCTGTTATAGGTGCGCCCCAATGAGGCCGGCGCATTCAGACGCATCTTTCGGCCATCCATCGACAAAAGCGAAATGGCGATGATGGTGGCGATATAGGGAACGCTGGTCAGCAGTTGGGAAGGCACCGAAATCCCCATCCCCTGCACCAGCAGTTCGGCAATCGTGGCCAGGCCGAACAGCCAGGCACCGATAACCAGCCGGTCCACGCGCCATGCGGCAAAAACCACCAGCGCAACCACGATCCAGCCCCGCCCGGCGATCATCCCGTCCGACCACAAGGTGGCCGACACGGTCGAGATGAAGGCCCCGGCCAGTCCGGCCAGGAAGCCTCCGAACAAGATTGTCAGGAAGCGGGTTGCCAGCACGCTGTAGCCAATGGCATGGGCCGACTCGGGAGCCTCACCCACCGCTCGGATCACCAGCCCGACTTTGGTGCTGCGCAGCATCCACCAGGTGGTCAGCGCCAGCAGGGGCGCCAGATAGACCAGCAGCGAATGATTGAACAGGCCCGGCCCGACGATGGGAATATCGGACAGGAACGGGATCGGCAGCCGTTTCATGGGCACGACGGTCATGCCCTCATAGGGGGTGCCGATCACCCCTGACAGGCCCAGCCCCAGAATGCCAACCGCAATGCCGGTAGCGACCTGATTGCCCAGCGCCAGCAACACCACCGCCGCGAACAGGGCCGCCAGCGCTACCCCGGCCAACCCGCCGGCAAACAGCGCCAGCCAATGGCTTCCCGTCGCCATGATGGCGGCAAAGCCGACCACGGCACCCAACGCCATCATCCCTTCGATGCTGAGATTGAGGATGCCCGAACGCTCGACGATCAGCTCGCCAATGGCCGCCAGCAGCAGCGGCGTTGCCGCCGTCAATGTGCCGGCCAGCAGGAAAACAAGCATGCTTTCCATCAATTTGCTCCCTGCTGCGACAGGTCGCGCCGCCAGCGGACCCGGTGGTCGACGAAAAGCCGCGCCGCGATATAGCTGACCAGCAGCACCCCCTGCAGCGAGGTATTCACCGCATAGGGCACCCCGGCCGAAGCCTGCGCCATGTCGCCGCCGACATAGATCACGGCCATGAGAAAGGCCGCGAACAGGATGCCGATGGCGTTCAGCCCCCCCAGAAAGGCGACAATGATCGCCGCAAAGCCGTAACCGGGGGATACCACACGCTGCAACTGCCCCAGCGGCCCGGCCACCTCGAAGACGCCGGCCAGTCCCGCCGCCGCGCCACCGATGCACAGGCTGACCCAGACGGCGCGCTTTTCGCGAAACCCGGCATAGCGTGCCGCATCGGGGGCCACGCCGCCGACCTGCAGCTTGTAGCCGGTCATGCTGCGCTCAACAAAGATCCAGGCTGCGGCGGTCAGCAGCAGCGCCACGATGATCGAGACATTTGCACGCCCCAGCGCGAACAGCGAAGGCAGCATCGCCACCTGCGGAAACAGTGCCGATTGCGGGAAGTTGAAGCCATAGGGATCGCGCAACGGTCCCGAGATCAGGTAATACAGCAATTGCAGCGCGATGCTGTTCAGCATCAGCGTGACCAGAATCTCATTGGCGTTGAAGCGCGTGCGCAGGAATGCCGCCAGCGCAGCCCAACCCATGCCGAACAGCATTCCGCACAGCGCCATGGCGGGCAGCATCATCGGATTCACGCTGTCATTGAACCACAGCGGCAACAGGCTGCCACCGATCGCGCCCAGGATCAGTTGACCCTCGGCGCCGATATTCCAGACCTTGGCGCGAAAGCCGATCGCCAGACCCTGCGCGATGATCAGCAGCGGCGCCATCTTCAGCAACACCTCGCTGAGATTGTAGAGGCTGGAGAGCGGCGCGATATAAAGTTGCCACAGTGCAGCCAAGGGCGCGACGCCCTGCGGCGACATCAGGATGATGGCCGCGATGATGGTCGTCACGACGGCGATCAGCGGTGCAAGCAGGCTGCGCGCGCCTGTTCGGCCGATCCGCGGCTCGATGATCCAGGGAAGCCGCATCATGCCGTCGCCCCTGCGCCCGCGATCTCGGATGGCAGAAAGCCTCCGGTCATGTAGTCGCCGATGGTGGACACCGTGGCCTCGGCCCGGTCCAGGGCGGGCGACAGCCGACCCCTGAACAGCACATGGATACGGTCGCTGATCTCGAACAATTCGTCCAGTTCCTCGCTGATGACCAGAATGCCGACACCGGAATCGCGTAAGTCGATCAGTTGCTGGCGGATCAGCGCCGCCGCGCCTACATCGACACCCCATGTCGGTTGCGCGGCCACCAGAACCTTCGGCTTCAGCCGAATTTCGCGGCCCATGATGAATTTCTGAAGGTTACCACCCGACAGGCTGCGCGCCTCGGCTTCAGGACCGGTGCAGCGCACGCCCATTTCGCGGATGCATTTTTCGGCAAATGCATGCACGCGCCTCCGCTCGATCAGCCCGCGCCGCACCATCCCCTGTTCATGGCCGGTCAGCAGCGCGTTATCGGCTAGGGTCATTTCCGGGACTGAGCCGCGGCCATTCCGGTCCTCGGGCACGAAAGCCAGCCCTCGTCTGCGACGCAGCTTGGCATCCATATCGCCGCAACCGCTGCCAAATAGCCGGATCTGGTCGCGACGGCGACGGTCCAGCACCGCTTCGCCCGATAGCATCGCCGCAAGCTCCTTCTGGCCATTGCCCGAAATGCCCGCGATACCGACGATCTCGCCGGGATAAAGCTGCAGATCCAGATCATGCAGGCCGACGCCGAATGGATCGTCCGAGGGCTGCGACAGCCCCGTCACCTCCAGCACCGCATCGCGTCCGAGCGTCGGTGCCGAGCGCTTCGTATGCGGGATTTCGCGCCCGATCATCAGATGAGCCAGTTCCGTGGCGCTTGAAAGGCGCGGGTCGACCGTGGCCACGACCTCGCCGGCGCGCATCACAGTGGCGCTGTGACACAGGTTGCGGATCTCCTCCAGCTTGTGGCTGATGAACAGCACGGCGCAGCCCTGCGCGGCCAGTTCACGGATCGTATCGAACAGGGCCGGAATCCTGGCAGGCGGCAGGACCGAGGTCGGCTCGTCCATGATAATCAGCCGCGGCTCTTGCAGCAGGCAGCGGATGATCTCGACCCGCTGGCGCTCACCCACCGACAGGGAATGCACCAGAGAGTTCGGGTTGACCGGCAAGGAAAACCGCTGCCCAATCTCGTGAATGCGTTCTGCCAGACGGGACAGGCTGCCCGGCACGGTCAGCGCGATGTTTTCCGCCACGGTCAGGGATTCGAACAATGAAAAATGCTGGAAGACCATGCCGATGCCCAGCTTACGCGCCTGCGCGGGACTGGTCAGCGCGACAGGTTCGCCATTCCAGCAGATCTCGCCCGCATCTGGCACAAGAACGCCGTAGATCATTTTCATCAGCGTGCTTTTGCCCGCGCCGTTCTCGCCCAGAACGGCGTGGATTTCGCCAGGCTGGATCCTTAGCGAAACGTCGCAGTTTGCCACGACAGAATGGAAAGCCTTGGTCAGGCCCCGAAGCTCCAGCAGCGACGGACCATCAAATGCCCTTCCCGGGTGATAGGCGCCTTGAAGGGCCATATTCATGGTCTTCTCCCTGTCATTATTGTTGCGCCGTGGCTGACGGACCTCCTCTGCCCGTTGCCCGGTTATCAGATATTCAGCACCAGAAGCCGGGATGTGCAGCGCGACACGCAGGGCATAATAAGCCTGCCGCCCTCCTGCTCATCGGGGCTAAGAAACAGGTCATGATGTTCCACCTCGCCCTCGATCACCTCGGTAATGCAGGTGCCGCAAACGCCCTGCTCGCAGCTTGTCTTGATTTCGATGCCGGCCTCGCGGATTACCTCGATGATGGTCCGATCCGAAGGCACGACCAGTTCGATGCCACTCTTGGCCAGCCGCAGCACGAATTCGCCTTCGCCCGCCGTCAGCACCGGCACCTCTGCGGAAAAATGTTCCAGAATGACTGCATCGTGCGGCCAGCCGGTCACTTGGGCACAATGGCGCACCACATCCATGAAAGGATTCGGGCCGCAGAGATAGATTGAATGTCCGCCATCGCGCAGGATGTCCTGCAAGGTCTCGGTCAGCAAGGGCGGCACCAGACCATAATGATAAGCGACCCGGTCGGACCAGCCGCTTTCAAGGATCAGGTCGCGAAAGGCGATCTCTGCATTCGAGCGGGCAAAGTAATGCAACTCGAAATCCTCGCCTTCGCTGGCCAGAACCTGGGCCATGCTCAGCAAGGGCGTGACCCCGATGCCGCCCGCCAGCAGAAGACGTCGCCCCTTTCCGCCCGGACGCAGGGCAAAATTGTTGCGCGGCGCGCTGATGCGGACCGTTCCGCCTTCCTGCAACTGGTTGTGCATCGCGCTTGAGCCACCGCGCCCATTCAATTCGCGCTTGACGCCGATCAGATAGCGGCTGCGGTCTGCGGGGTCGTTGACCAGCGAATATTGCCGCGTCAGGCCGGGAATGGGCGTGATCAAGATATGGGCCCCGGCTTCGAACGACGGCAAGGACTGGCCATTCACAGCCTCGAATTCAAAGCTGCGGATCTCCGAGGTTTCGGCGCGAACCTTGCGGATGCGCACCTCGAATTCGGTCTCGGCTGTCATGCTGCGGTCAATCTTCATCAGACATACTCGGATATGCCGGACATGGCGTGGAAACCCGGCAGCCGGCGGAATTCGCGCAGCCAGTTGCGGATCGCGGGATATTCCTCGTGGCCGATGCCGCCGTCGCCGGACAATGCAACATAGGGGAAGCAGGCCAGATCGGCGATGGTGGGATGATCGCCGACGATCCAGGTCTCGCCGTCGATCTCGCGATGGGTCAGATGATCATCCAGCACACGGAAGGCCGCGCGAGCCGATTTGCGCGCCGCGTCGATATCCAGATCATAGCTCATGACATCATGCAGCCGCGCACTTGATGCCGCCATCAGTTCACCGCCCGCGAACATCAGCCACATCATCACCGGCCCGAAACTGGCCGGGTCGCGCGGCAGCCATTTGCCCGTCTTGTCGTATTTATTGGCCAGGTGGCACAGGATGGCTTGTGCGTCGCGCAGGATCAGCCCGTCATCTTCCAGCACCGGCAATTGCCCCAGCGGATTGATCGCCAGGAATTCAGGCGTCTTGTGCTGTCGGCCGGGATAAAAATCCACCTGCCGACGCGCATATTCCAGCCCCAGAAAGTCCAGCATCAGCCGGACCTTGTAGCAACTGCCCGAAAGCGAATAGTTGTGAAGCGTGATCGTCATGGGTCAGGCAGCCTGCTTTTCATGGATGCCGAAGCTGATATTCATCGCCTTCAGCCAGCGTCGGAATGCGATCGAGCTGGCATCGGCGCGGGTCGGCAATTCATAAGTGGGATCCAGCGGCAGCAGCGTTGGCCGCTGGTTTTCCAGAATCATCCGGTCCTCCAGGAAAATCGACTGCTGGAAGTCGGCGATATCGGCAGGGGTGTTCAAATTGTCCACGATGGCCATGGGCGCATAGGCCAGACAGCGGGTTTCTGTCACCGGCTGGATAAAGACGCAGATCGCGTCATTACGATCGGAATCCTCGCTGATATTTTTATATAGCATGACGCTGAAGGGCGACATTACTCGATACTGATAGCGCGTCATCTGCCCGCCATTCGCCGCTTTTGACGCGGCGGGCTGATAGTAGGAGCAATCGACCGCCCAAATTTCATCGACATCCTTGCGGTGTTCGGTGCGATAGGCCAGCACTTCGGTCTTGTCGGTCGCGCCCAGAGTATCGACATGGATGAAAGAAAAATGCGCCATGTCCAGGAAGTTCTCGACCAGGCGATAGGGGCTCGTGCTGACGCCGATGCTCCCGCAACCCACCACGACGCGGTCTGGTTCGTCAAACTCGGCAATCTCGGGTAAGGGACGCGTGGGTTCACCCAGCGTGGTGAAGATGCAGGTATAGCGGGTCTGAACTGGAAGTTCACGGCCCTCAGCGGCATTCGCGTCGATTTCAACGACGCGATAATCGTCGCTCTCGTCCCGGTAAACACGGATCGGCTGACCCAGGATCATCGTGTCATGGCTGGCGCCGGGTTCGATCTGTCCCAGCCAGCCGCAGGCCACCCATTCATTGCGGGCAACAGGATCTTTCGTCGCAGTCATGGCCAGTCCTCCTTCAGTTAGCCTCGATCCGGTGACGCAGTTGCACCACCCGACGCGCCAGTTCATGCCGTCCCTCGGGCTCGGCCTCCGCACCGCGCGCCACGAAATGAATCCCGGTCGAGCCGGCATCGATGGGCTGGAAAGCCGCCGCCAGCCTTGTCCCGTCCTGCAGATCCAGCGTGACGACCTCGCCATCTGACAGGATGCCGTCCCAGTCGGCCAGATCATCCAGCACCGCCTTGCGGACCTCGGCGACCGGCGCATTCAAATAGATGCTGCGCACCGCCCGCCAGCCGTCATCCGCGCCCAAATCGGGCAGCGGGGCTTTCGGATCGCTTGCCAGATTGGCCCAGATCAGCCCATAGCGGCTTTCAACCGCATGGCGTGTGGCGCAAATGGTCTTGGGCGGGGTCAAGCCTGGATGGGCCGGAATGACTTCGCACTGGCCGCCGGTGCCATAGCCCCAGCCGTGATAAATGCAGCGCAATTGATCGCCCTCGACGAAACCCAGGCTCAGCCGCATTCCACGATGCGGGCAGCGGTCCTCCCATGCGTTCACCTGGCCCGAGGCACTGCGCCACAGGGCAACAGCATAGTCGTTCACCATGACAGGATTGCTGGAGGAGGCGCGGATCTGGCTCTCCAGAGCCACCGCGTTCCACTGGTCGGAGGACATTCCCACTCTCCTTTGCGCTCGACTGCATCAATTCTTCGCCACTCTAAGAAGGCTTGAAGACCCGCGCACAGACAGGTATTTTGAAACCTACGTTCAATAAGTCCGAACAGTGATGAATCTGGAAGATATCGAGGTGTTTCTGCAGATTGCCGACGCCGGATCGCTGACTGGCGCGGCGCGGGAGCTGCATCGGCCCAAGGCGACGGTCAGTCACCAATTGCGCAGGCTGGAAGAGGAAATCGGCGCGACGCTGTTCATCCGTTCGGCCAACCGGCTGGTGCTGTCGAATGCAGGGGCGGAGTTTCTGGACCATGCTCGCACGATCCGGCGCGCCTGCCACCGCGGACTGGACAGTGCAAGGGCGGGACAGAAAAAGGCACAAGGCACGATGCGCATCGGCTCGACCGGGGAGTTCGCATCGAACCTGATCGCGCCACTGATCCTGCATTTTGCGCGCCATAATCCCGATCTGCGACTGGACCTGTCGGTGGTGCGATCGGACCTGCTGCTGAGTTCGCGCGGGAATTATGACTGCCTGCTATATCTTGGCGAACCGCCAATGCCGCAGGTCTCGGAGATGACGGGGCGTCTCCTAGGCCGCTTTGCTTTCGGACTGTTTTGCAGTCCCGGCTATCTGGCCCGCCATCCCGCTCCGGCTGCACCTTCCGAACTGCGGCAGCATGACCTCTTAGCCTATCAAAGCGCTGAAAACATTGCCCCTTGGGAATTGCGCAAAGGCGATGAAGAATACAGTCTCCATCCTCAGACGCGATTGCTCAGCAACGATTACTGGGTTATAAAATTGTCAGCTATTCATGATTATGGCGTCTGTTTCGTGCCGAAATTCTTTGCTCGGCTAGAGGTTGAGCAGGGCCTTCTGGTCCCGGTCTTGCCAGAATGGTCATCGCGCGAAGTGCCGCTTTATGCTCTGTTTTCCAGTCACCGGCTACGGAATACGCAGGTTCGCGATCTGGTTAACTCCCTGACGCAAAACTTCGCCGATGTGCAAACCTATCTCTATTCCGCTACCGCAAAGGCCGATTATTTCCGATAATCGACAGTTAAATATTTTTGAGCTGTCTTCTTGGATATAAAATTACGAGATATCGTCCTGATACAGAGCTTTCATTCAGTATGCAGGTGGCGCTCCCACCGCGTGGGACTTGTTGCCTCCGAACGCACGACAACGGTGTTCGCATGCTCCGGCCGCAGCCCGATGCCGACAATCCGTCCGGGAATGTCCCGCAGGACCGGAATGGAGGAGATCAGCCGCAGTGCAAGCGGAGCCCGAACGTTCGACCGCTTGCGCAGGGCACTCAACAGCACCCGGTCCTGGATCAGGATCTGAAGCCTCTGGGTGGCTCGCGTGGGCCACATGCGGCGGCGCTGCACCGCCTGGAGATGGCGATCAGCCAGAACGCTCCGCCGCAAAGGGTCCGCCAGGAGATTGGCCGCAGCGACCGCATCCTGCACCGCGAGGTTCACCCCGACGCCTCCCACAGGCGACATTGCATGAGCCGCGTCACCGATGCAGAGAAGGCCTGAGCGCCACCATGTCTCTAGACGGTTCACCTGGACGCTGAGAAGCTTCACCTGCTCCCAGGTTTCCAGCTCTTCCGCGCGGTCAGGTTCCATCTGCAGCAGTTGCGCAAGCTCTTCTCGGAATGCGGCGATGCCGGCCGTCTTCTTGTTGTCAAAGCTGCCCTTCGGCACGACATAGGCGCACTGCCAGTAGTCACTGCGATTGAGCATGATGAAGACTGGCCTGCGTCGAAGCGACCCTGGGTTTCCTTCGCGTCGCCCGGCTGCCGCGACAGCCGGAACCAGAGCACGTCGATCGGCGCGCCTAGATCGTGGATCCGCAGGCCGGCCGCTTGCCGGATGCGCGAGGTCCGTCCATCCGCCGCCACCGTCAAGACTGCATTGATCTGAAGCGGTCCGTCTGGCGTGTTCGCCACGACGCCGGTGATCCTCCCGCTATCCGTCAGCAGTTCACGCGCCTCTGCTTCCATCAGCAAACGAAAGCCGGGCAGCGCCTTTGCCTTCTGGGCAAGGAAATTCAGGAAGTCCCACTGCGGCATCATGGCGATGAATGGCGCTTTGACGCGCAGTCGTGAAAAGTCGGCCATCAGCAGCCGGTCCGGTCCAAACTGCGCAAAGAGCCTGGGCACGCGCTGATGCGGGAGTTGCAGGAACTCGGTCAGCAGACCGAGCGGCTGCATGATCTCCATCGTCGAAGGGTGGATGGTGTCACCGCGGAAGTCCCGCAGAAAGTCCGCGTGCTTCTCGAGCACGATCACCTCGACGCCCGCCCGTGCAAGGAGATAGCCAAGGACGAGGCCGGCCGGTCCGCCCCCGACGATGCAGCACTGGGTCATAGTCAACGACGACATCATCCTGGTCTTTCCTGTCGTCAAGCAGGCGCCTTCCTGAGGCCTGCACGCCAATGCGAGTTGGCGACCCTTATAACACGCCTGCTTGCCGGGCAGTGAACGGTGTTTTCTGCCATGTTGAGGCGTCAGTTTTGCTTAGCCGCTCCATAACACCCGCTACAAGCGGGAGCGGCAGCCGGAGGGTTGAGCGGGGCGCGATGCCGTCAGGAGGGGCCTTCAGGCCAGCAACAGAGCCGCTGCTACCTGCTGCCTTGCTGTTGGAACGACAGCCTGGCCACAGCTTGCCAGGAATCACCTTTGGCCGATTTAGCTGTCTGCGTCGCTTTGTGATGGGGATGCGTCACTTGTCCCGTGATAGGATGACAGAACGTCTCGTCCATCAGGTAGGTTGATGAAACAAGTTTTTGGAAACAGCCGCTCATCTCACCGCCACGTAAGGGTTGCCGCTTGGGGTTTTGCGGCTCTGCTGATCTGCTTGCCCGTGCTGGCAACGTCCGTCACCGATCAAGTGAGCTGGGGCGTATTCGATTTCGTCTTTGCAGTCCTGCTGATTGGCGGGCTTGGGCTCGGGTGGGAATTGATCCTGAAGATGACACGCAGTCCTCTTTGGCGCGCAATTCTTGCCGTGGCCCTCTTTGCGACAGTTCTGTTGATCTGGGCCGAACTTGCGATTGGCATAACCCGCTAGCGGCCGACCCAGTCAGCTCACAGCCTGATCATGGGGTCTAAGGCGCGCTGATGCCTGCGGCCTGCGGATGCGCACGCAGCCACAGCACGCCATGTACCGGCAAATCGATGCTGAATGTGCCATCTTTTGTCAGCTCAAAGCGCCCTTGGCCCAAGATGTTCGTCAAGAAACCCCAAGATCCCGTTCCATCCAGCCGGCACTCGGACTTGCACGGCCGCTTGCCCAGGTTGTGCAACAGCAGGACGGTTTGATAGCCCCAATCATAGCGCAGCGCGAAGATCGCGGCATCCGGGAAGGGGATGAATCGCCACTCGCCGAAGGCGACCTCAGGCATCTCGCGCCGGCGGCGGATCAGGCGCTCCATCCAGTTCAGCATGGAGTCCTGCTCAAGCTCCTGCGCGGCGACATTGATGCCCTCGGGGCCCCATCGAGGCCGAGACACCAAGGGCCGCAGCACCTTGCCTTCGGGCGCGGTCGAAAAGCCGCCATTCGGCTCGTCAGACCATTGCATCGGGCTTCGAACGCTCATCCTGCCGGCAATGTCGAGGTTTTCGGCCATGCCGATCTCCTCACCATAGAACAGGACAGGCGCGCCAGGCAGGGCAAAGACGAGGCTGTAGACCAGGCGGATGTGGTCGCTGTTCCCCTTCAGCATCGTCGGGATGCGCCGGCGCAGCCCGCGGCCGAACAGCTGCATGTTCTTCTTGGGGCCGAATGCCCGAAACACCTCCTGGCGCTCGGCCTCTGTCAGCTTGTCCAGGGACCATTCGTCGTGATTGCGGGCGAATTGCGCCCAGCCGTCATCGGGATGAAGCTTCGGCATCGCCCGAAGGCAGTGGACCAAGGCGCCCCCATCCTCGCGCACCAGCGCCAGAGCAAGCGCCTGGTTCATGTTGAAGTCGAGGCACATGTTCAGCTCGCCCCCGTCGCTGCCACCGTAGAAGCACCGGACGTCCTGATAGGGCAGGTTGACCTCGCCCAGAAGAAGGGCATCGCCGCAGCGGCGCATGATGAAACGGCGCAGGTCGCGCAGCCAGTCGTGAAGGTCCGGTTCCACAGGCGTATCCAGCCCATTGGTTTCCAACAAGAAGGGAACCGCATCGACGCGGAAGCCGGACAGGCCAAGCTGCAGCCAGAAGCCGACGATCTTGTGGATTTCGTCCCGCACGCGGGGATTGCCGATGTTGAGGTCGGGTTGGTGGCGATAAAAGCGATGCAGGTAATACTGGCCCGTTTCCTCGTGCCATTCCCAGTTGCTGTTTTCCTTGTCCGGGAACACCAGACCGTCCGGTCCGTTTGCGGGTATCTCGTCCCGCCAGACATACCAGTTACGATGGGGCGAGTTCCGGTCCGCGCAGGCCGAGAGAAACCAGGGATGCTGGTCCGACGTGTGGTTTACCACCAAGTCCGCGATCACCCGGATGCCCCGATCCCGCGCGGTGCGCAGGAAGACAGCCAGATCACCCAGCGTTCCCAAGCGCGGATCGATCCCGTAGTAGTCCGTGATGTCATAGCCATCATCCACGTTCGCCGTCGGGTAAAACGGCATCAGCCAGATGCAGGTCACCCCCAAGCCTGCCAGATGGTCGATGCGCTGCGTCAGTCCCGCGAAATCGCCGATGCCATCGCCATTGCTGTCCTGGAAAGTCTCGACATCCAGGCAATACACAATGGCATTCTTCCACCAGACATCGCCCGTGCGGCTGATATCCATGCAGGCTCCTTTTCTGCGCAATAGGCGCACCTTGGCAGACAATCTTGGTCGAACGCGATGTCAGCCGCATGGGTTCATCCCTGGTCCAGGGTGTGGTCGAACCTGTTTCCGCCCCGGACGTTGGACAATGCAGTCCGAAAGGAAAAAGGCATGATCGGGAGCAAAGGCGATCTTCGTGTCGTCGTCATCACAGGCGCCTCGGCCGGTGTGGGCCGGGCGATCGCGCAGGAATTCGCATCCCAAGGATGGTGGGTCGGGCTGATGGCCCGCGGCCGTGCAGGTCTCGCGGGGGCACAAGCCGATGTCAGAAAGCGGGGCGGCGCAGCCTTGGTCCTGCCCATCGACGTCACCGATGCCGCCGCAGTGGAGCGTGCCGCACAAGAGGTCATGCAGCACTGGGGGCAAATCGACTTGTGGATCAACGCGGCCATGGCAACGGTGCTTGCGCCGGTATCAAGGATTACCCCCGACGAATTCCGCCGCGTAACCGAAGTCACCTATCTTGGCCAGGTGTTCGGAACACAGGCGGCCTTGCGCCATATGCGCCGGCAAGGCAGGGGCACGATCGTCAGCATTGGCTCGGCCCTGGCCTATCGCGGCATTCCCTTGCAGGCGCCATATTGCGCGGCCAAGTTTGCAACCCGTGGATTTCTGGACGCCCTGCGGGCCGAGCTTCTCCACGAGAAAAGTCCGGTGCGCCTGACCGAGGTCCATCTTCCTGCCGTGAACACGCCCCAGTTCGACTGGGCGCGCAACAAGATGCCGCACCGGGCCCAACCAGTACCGCCGGTTCATCAGCCTGAGGCAATTGCCCAAGCCATCTATCGCGCAGCCCTTGAGGCACCCAGAGAGGTGTGGCTGGCCGGCTCGGCCGTGCGCGCGATCATAGGCGATGCCGCTGCTCCTGCGCTGGTGGACAGGCTCCTGGCGCAGGATGGCTATTCCGGCCAACAAACGGAAGATCTGGCGCATGAGCGACCGGACAACCTGTTTGAACCGATGGATGATTTAGAAGATCACGGGGCATCCGGCCGGTTCGGCGATGGCGCGCGGACCTATGTCACAGCCTATCGTCCTGTGCAACTCCGCGCAGCCGGGATGGCTATTGGCTTCGCGGTTCTCTACGGTGCCACCAGGTTATTGCGTGCACTCACCCCTTCTAAAGAGGCGACCAAGAGGAGCAGACCACGCAAGGGATCATAGCAAATGCCGGCTATACCGTTCCATTTCGGCTCTGATGAGAAGACACCCCCGACAGCCTCTCTTTGCTGCCAGACCTCGGCGAATGCCATGCTGATGAGCAGCAAGCTTTTATAAGCGCACCTGCGCGCTCTGCGCCGATGTCTGCGAGGAATGCGCCCGCAGCTGCGAGCAAGTGGGCGACATGCAGGATTGTGTCGCGGCCTGCCGCCGCTGCGCCGAAACCTGCCGGACGATGACAGCCTGCGCGAAGGAAACGGGTGCGCTGAGGCTGTTCGACAGCTCGGCAGGCTCGTAGGGCAGGGAACCTCTCCGCTGTCGTTCGGTTGCCCCTGCTGGTGACGCAAAGGGGTCCGGCGATGGCGACGACGGTTGGGGATTTCTTCTGGCAACGGCTGTGGGACTGGGGCGTCCGGCGCGTCTTCGGCTATCCCGGCAACGGCATCAACGGGCTTCTGGGCGCATTGCGGCGGCGAGGCGGCGACATTGAG
>NZ_JBDPNJ010000033.1:0-26699 GCF_039770665.1 Paracoccus sp. SSK6
CCAGCCGGTTGATGCAGCGGATCAGGGTGGACTTGCCCGATCCCGAGGGTCCGGCGATCACGATGCGCTCGCCTCGGTGGACGGTCAGGTCGATATCGCGCAACACATGGAACGACCCATACCACTTGTTCATGTTGCGGATGTCGATGGCGATTTCGTCGCTGACGCGCATGTGGCTGCGGTCGATCCTGCGGGTGATGTCTTCGCTCATGGCGCGGTCCCTACCTGTGGTCACGATGCAGCCGGCGTTCGAGATACATGGAATATCGCGACATGCCGAAGCAGATCAGAAAGAAGATGAGGCCTACGAAGATATACGGCTCCCAATAGATGCCCTTCCAGCTTGTGCTGGCGCGCACCGCGTCGGACATCGACTTCAGGGGGTCATACAGGCCCACGAAGGTCACCAGCGTGGTATCCTTGAACATGCCGATGAAGGTGGACACGATGCCGGGGATCGAGATCTTCAGCGCCTGCGGCAGCACGATCAGCCGCTGCGCCTTCCAGTAGTCCAGGCCCAAGGCATCCGCCGCCTCGTACTGGCCGCGCGGCAGGGCGGCCAGGCCGCCCCGGATCACCTCGGCCATGTAGGCGGCGGAAAACAGCGTGACCATGATGATGACGCGCAGGATGATGTCGAAGGTCGTGCCCGGCGGCAGGAAGTAATTCAGCAGCAGGGACGCCACGAACAGCAGCGCGATCAGCGGCACGCCCCGGATGAACTCGATGAAGATCACGGCCAGCGTCTTGACCAGGAACATGTCGGACCGGCGCGCCAGGGCCAGCACGATCCCCAGGGGCAGCGACATGGCGATGCCCGCGACGCCGATGGTGATCGACAAAAGGAACCCCCCGAAGCGGTCGGAGTCCACCGCCGGGATCGCCAGCGAAACGATGCTTTGCGCATCCTTGGCCGCATCGCCCGCGAAGACGACCCACCAGACCAGCGGCACGATCAGCGCCGCCACAGTCGCAAGCAGGCCGGAGACGCGGCCGACCAGCCGCCAGGCGATCCAGCCCAGCACCGGCCCGATCAGCACCATGATCGGCCCCCAGGCCGAGCCGCCCCACAGAAGCCACACCCCCAGCAGCGGATAAAGGACCGAGAAGACCAGCAGCCAGGACGGATGGCGTTCCGAGATCAGGATCGAGCCGACCAGCACGACGGCGGCAAAGACCAGCCAGGCCATGGGCGCCCCAAGCGCCACCATCAGCCACAGCGTCAGAACGGTGGTGATGCCCAGCACCACGCGCCGGATCTGCACGGATTCGGAAAACAGCACCGGCGCCAGGGCCACGAACAGCAGGCCGAAGGTCATGGTCGCGCGCCAGTAAAGCTCGACCGGGTAGAAGCCATAGACATATTGGTTCCAGCGCTCGCGCACGACCGCCCAGCAGGCGCCGCGCGCGCCCTCGCCCCAGGTTTCGGCGATGATCCGGCGGCAGTCCGCCAGGCTGTCCGCGTTCCAGACGGAATGGGCGAACCAGTCCCAGAAATGGCCGACCAGGAACCAGACGATCAGGATCCCCAGGATCGTCAGGACCACGTTCAGCGGCCCCGAGAACAGGTTCTGGCGCAGCCACTTGACCGCGCCCGCCTGGGAGGACGGCGGCGGCGCGGGCGGCAGCATGGTGTCGCGCACGAAGGGAACGGTCTGGGCGTGGGTGTCGCTCATCTCACCGCTCCTTCAGCTTGACGCTGGCGTTGAAGGCGTTCATCCCGGCCGAGATGATCAGGCTGAGGACCAGATAGACCCCCATCATCAGCAGGATGGATTCCAGTTCCCGCCCCGTCTGGTTCAGCGTCGTGCCGCCCAAGGTGCCCTTGATATCCATGTAGCCCACGGCAATTGCCAGAGAGCTGTTCTTCGTCAGGTTCAGGTATTGCGAGATCAGCGGCGGGATGATGACGCGCAGCGCCTGCGGCAGGATCACCAGGTTCATGGTGCGGCCGGGACGCAGGCCCAGGGCGAAGGCTGCCTCGCTTTGCCCGCGGCTGATGGCCAGGATCCCCGCCCGCACGATCTCTGCAATGAAGGCCCCGGTATAAAGCGTCAGGGCCAGCCACAGCGCCACCAGCCCGTTCTGGACATTGATGCCGCCGGTGAAGTTGAAGCCCTTCAGGGTCGGCGGGATCAGGTGCAGGCCGAAATACCAGATCAGCAGCAGGGACGGCACGGTCATCACGCCCAAGGTCATCCACCAGGTGGTGGGGCGGCTGCCAGTCTGGTCCTGGACCTGCTGCGCCCAGGCGCCGATCATCCGTCGGGCGATCCAGCCCGCGACCAGCACCACGACAAAGGCCAGCGTGGCCCAGCTGATCGTGATGCGCGCGCCCAGATCCAGGCTGCCCGGATCGTTGGTCATACCCAGCGTCGGGATCGCGGTATAGCGGTTCGTCAGCGCCACGTTGTCGAACAGGATCATCGAGGCTGAGGGATTGTCGCCCCGGAAGGCGTTCGGCGGCGGCATCACCTCGGTGAAGATCGCGAAGACGATCAGGATCCACAGAAGCAGCGGCACGTTGCGGAACGCCTCGACATAGACGGTCATCAGGCGCGCGATCAGCCAGTTGTTCGATAGCCGCGCCACGCCCGCGATGATGCCCACGACGGTTGCCGCGATGCAGCCCAGGATCGACACGATCAGCGTGTTCAGCAACCCGACGACCGCCGCGCGGAAATGCGTGTCGTTCGAAGTATAAGGGATCGGCGTCTGCGGAATGTCGTATCCCGCGCGCTGCCACAGGAAGCCGAAGTCGAAGTCCTTGCCCAGGGCCGCAAGGTTGCGGACCGTGTTGTTGACCAGCCACCACAACAGCGCCATCACCAGGATGAACACGACCACTTGGAAGGTCATCGAGCGATAGCGCCGATCATAGATCAGCATGCTTGGCCGGAACGGCGGATTCGCCGGCGCCATGACATCCGTCATTCTCTACACCCCTGCAGCCGGTCATGCCTTGTTGTGGCAGCTTTTGTCGCAACCGGTCCTGTTATGCGAAAGGGGGCGCAGATGCGCCCCCCTGGTCTTGGCAATGCCTCAGCGGAAGGGCATCGCGTACATCAGTCCGCCTTGCGTCCATTGGGCGTTCAGCCCGCGCGCCAGGCCGATGGGTGTCTGCTCGCCAATGTTGGCGGCAAAGATCTCGCCATAGTTGCCCCTGGCGGAAATGGCGCGCTTGGCCCAGTCCTTGTCCAGCCCGATCATCGCGCCCAAGTCGTCGGTCACGCCCAGAAGGCGCTGAACCTCGGGGTTCTGCGAGGATTTGCTTAGCTCCTCGATGTTCTTCGAGGTGACGCCGTATTCCTCGGCCGCGATCAGCGCGTAAAGCGTCCAGCGGACGATG
This sequence comes from Paracoccus sp. SSK6, assembly GCF_039770665.1. Lineage (NCBI taxonomy): Bacteria > Pseudomonadati > Pseudomonadota > Alphaproteobacteria > Rhodobacterales > Paracoccaceae > Paracoccus > Paracoccus sp. SSK6. The sequence goes on from NZ_JBDPNJ010000033.1 coordinate 3,350, forward strand.
TCGCCCCAGTTGTTGTCGCCGTGGCGCACCGCGGGCCCCAAGGGTTCCTTGGAAATGATCTCGGGCAGGATGATGTGGTTCTCGGGATCAGCAAAGGCCGCGCGGGTCGCGGCAAGGCCGGATGCGTCGGTCGTATAGGCGTCGCAGGCGCCCGCCATGTATTGCTGCTCGCCTTCGGCGTTGCTGTCGATATTGACCGGCTGGTAGGCCATGTTGTTGGCCTTGAAGTAGTCGGCCAGGTTCAGTTCGGTCGTGGTGCCGGTCTGGATGCAGACGGTCGCGCCTTCCAGTTCCTTGGCCGAGGTCACCCCCAGATCCTTGCGGACCATGAAGCCCTGGCCGTCGTAATAGTTCACCCCGATGAAATCCAGCTTCAGGTCGGTATCGCGCGAAAAGGTCCAGGTCGAGTTCCGTGCCAGCAGGTCCACCTCGCCCGAGGACAGGGCGGTAAAGCGCGTCTGGCCGGTGGTGGGCACATATTTCACCTTGGCGGGGTCGCCCAGAACGGCGGCGGCGACGGCCTTGCAGAAATCCACGTCGAAGCCTGTCCAGTTGCCGTTCGCATCCGGCGCGGCAAAGCCGACAAGTCCCGTGTTCACGCCGCAGTTCAGCTCACCGCGCGCCTTCACGTCGGCCAGCGTATCGGCCATGCCCGCACCCGCCATCAGCGTTGCGGCGGCGACAGAACCAAGAAATACCGAAATCTTCATTTCTACCCCTTTGTTGGCTGCCGCCGACACGGGCCTGGCCTGCCCCGGCAGCGCCCGGACCTTGGTGCCCGGACTTATCTTGCGGCAGCCTTGGAAGGACCGCCCATAGGCAGCATAGTGCCGATCCTTCCCGATGCGTCAAGCTCGGCGCGGATCAGCGGGGCAGTTTCAACCGCGACGGGACAGATGCCACAGCCGTTCGGCGACCAGCATCGCCTCCCTGCGGCTTTCGGCGGCATCCTGGGCTTCTTCGTCCCGGCCCCACCGTTCGGCTTGGAAATCCTCGTCGATGCGGCTGATGCGGAAGGCCGTTTCCGCGTCGATCCGGCCCCGGATGACCGCCAGCCCCAGGACCAGCGATCCCGGCAGTGTCACAAGATCGTGCAGCGCCGTTAGCCCGAACACGTCCAGAGCCAGAAGATGCCGATGCAGCCGCGCCAGGGACTGCGCATCCTGTTCCACCGGAATGACGCCATGGGTGATGCGTAGGGGCGCGCGCAACTCGGTCGCGGCCCAATCGACCAGCGGATCCCAGGCTTCGGCCTGGCGGCGGGCCAGTTCCGTCGGATGGTCCGCGCGATAGGACAGCAGGTCGGTGCCGCCATATTCGGCAAGCATGCCCGCCACGCCGGCAAACTGGGGCGCGACCTTTTCCACCGCCGAATTGGCCGCGCGGGTCAGGGGCATGGTGTTGGGGTCGATCACATCGGCCTGCGCGTCCCATTCGGCCGCGACGGCCTGCGCCAGACCTTCGGTCGGAAGCAGCAGGGGCAGCTTGCCCGGCGTGCGCAGGGGGCGGTCGTCCAGGGCGACCTCGAACCCGTCACCGGCGGGACGGACCTGGGATGCCTTCCAGAATCGCCGCGCTTTCCATTCGCTCATGCGACCCCTCCTTTATTCGACATCCGCGAAGGGATCGTCGGGCACGTCGTTTTCATGCCAGCCCAGCGTCTTCCAGGTCCGCGCCATGTGGTCAGGCAGCGGCGCGATCAGGGTGATGCGCTTTTTGGTGATCGGGTGGTCGAAGCTGATGCTGCGGGCATGAAGGTGCAGCTTGCGGCTGATCTCTCCGCCAAGCTGCGCGCCCCACCCGTCGCCCAGGTTCTCTTGCCCCGATCCGCCATACTTGCCGTCGCCTACGATCGGATGACCCAGTTCCGCCATATGCGCGCGCAACTGATGCGTCCTCCCGGTGATCGGCACCAGCGCGCACCAGCTTGCCCGCGTTCCAAGCGCGTCCAGCACGGCGTAATCGGTGGTCGCACGCTTGGCGCCTTCGGTCTTGTCGATGTCGCGGGGGTGGACGGCGATCATCTTCTCGCCCTCGCCGCCCCGGCCATGGCCCGGCGCCTTCACAAGGCCAAAGCGGATCGTGCCCATGCGGGGGTTCGGCACGCCCGCCACGGCGGCCCAATAGATCTTGCGAGTGGTGCGCGACCGGAAGGCCTCGGACAGGGCGCGCGCCACGCGGTCGGTCCGCGCCAGCAGCAGCACGCCCGAGGTATCCTTGTCCAGCCGGTGCACCAGCTTGGGCCGGTCCTTGAAGCCGAACATCAGCGCCGCTGTCAGCCCGTCCACATGCCGGTCGCCCTGCCCGCTGCCGCCCTGGCTAGGAAGGCCCGGCGGCTTGTTCAGGGCGATGATATGCTCGTCCTTCCACAGCACGGCGGCCTGGATCATCTTCGCATCGGCATCGGGGATCCGGGGGCCGTCAGATTTCGGTCGCGCGGGCGCGGCATCGGGCAGCGGCGGGACGCGAACCTCCTGCCCGGCCTCGATCCGGGTGGCGGGTTTCACGCGCCCGCCGTCCACGCGCAACTGTCCGGTGCGGCACAGCTTTTCGATGGCGATCTGGCCAAGCTGCGGAAACTTCTTCTTCAGCCAGCGGTCGAGGCGCTGCTCGCCCTCGTCACCGCCGACGCGAATGGTCTGAACGCCGCTCATGCGAGGCCCCCCCGTCCAATGGTCATGCCCAGGAAGACGGCCCCAAGCGACAGCAGGACCGATCCTGCGACATAGAGGACCGCAAGCGCCTCTTGCCCCCCGTCCCACAGGGTCAGCGCGTCCAGCGAAAAGGCCGAAAAGGTCGTGAAGCCGCCCAGGATGCCGGTCAGCAGCAGGGGCGCCCAGGCCCCGCCGCGCTGCGCGAGAAGCGCCGCCAGCAGGCCCATGGCAAGGCTGCCCGCGACATTGACGGTGAATGTCGCCAGCGGAAAGCCGGGCGCGGGCATCGTGCGATACAGGCCAAGGCGCGCCACCGAGCCGATGGCCCCGCCGATGGCGACCTGAAGATATGGGTTCATCATAGCGCGTAACTGTGGCGCGGTGGGACCAAAGTCAACCGCCGCGCTTCAGCCGCTGCGACACGAACCAGTCGAGCCGCTTCTTCAGCTCACGCTCGAACCCACGCTCCACGGGGGTATAGAGGACCGGCCGCTTCATGCCCTCGGGGAAATAGTTCTGGCCGGAAAAGCCGTCCTCGGCGTCGTGGTCATAGGCATAGCCCGCCCCATAACCCTGGTCCTTCATCATCTGCGTCGGCGCGTTCAGGATATGGGCGGGCGGCATCAGGCTGCCCGTGCGCCGCGCCTCGGCCCGCGCGGCCTTGTAGGCCATGTATCCGGCGTTCGATTTCGGCGCCAGCGCTAGATAGATCACCGCCTGCGCCAGGGCCAGTTCGCCCTCCGGGCTGCCCAGCCGTTCGTAAAGCGCCCAGGCATCCAGGCAATGGCGCTGAGCCGCCGGGTCGGCCAGGCCGATATCCTCGACCGCCATGCGGGTGATGCGGCGGGCAAGGTAACGGGGATCCTCGCCCCCCTCCAGCATCCGGGCCAGCCAGTAAAGCGCCGCGTCAGGGTCGCTACCGCGCACCGATTTGTGTAGGGCCGAGATCAGGTTGTAATGCTCATCCCCCGACTTGTCGTATTTCGCGGCCCGCCGCATCAGCCGCTGTGCCATGGCGGCCGCATCGACCGGCTTGTCGGTCTTCCAGGTCGCCACCTGCTCGATCAGGTTCAGCGCGGCGCGGCCATCGCCATCGGCCATCTCCAGCAACGCGTCCCGCGCCTCGGGCGTCAGGGACAGCTTGCGGCCCAGTTCGCGTTCGGCCCGCTGCGCCAGCAGTTCCAGATCGCGCAGCGACAGGCGCTCCAGCACGATCACCTGCGCCCGCGACATCAGCGCGGCGTTCAGTTCGAATGACGGGTTCTCGGTCGTCGCACCGACCAGAAGGATCGTCCCGTCCTCCATATAGGGCAGGAAGCTGTCCTGCTGCGCCTTGTTGAAGCGATGGATCTCGTCCACGAACAGCAGCGTACCGCGCCCCTGCTGGCGGCGCAGCTTGGCCGTCTCGAAGACCTTGCGCAGTTCCGGCACGCCGGAAAAGATGGCGCTGATCTGCACGAAGGCCAGATCGGTTTCATCCGCCAGAAGGCGGGCGATGGTGGTCTTGCCGACGCCGGGCGGCCCCCAGAGGATCAGGGACGACAGGCTGCCGGACGCAAGCATCGAGCCCAGCGGCCCGTCCGGGCCAAGCACCTTGTCCTGGCCGATCACATCGCCCATGCGCACGGGGCGGATGCGGTCGGCCAAGGGTCGCACCGCCGGGGAGGGCGGCGGTGCGGACAAGGGGCTGGCGTCGAACAGGTCGGGCATGATGCACTCAGTGTAAGGCGGTCCGATGGCTGCGAACAGCCCCCGCCGTCAGTGCATCTTGGCGGCCAGGTTGATCGACACGCACTGGAAATGGGCGTCGTCGATCCACATCACACGGCCGATGGCCTCGGCTTCCAGCCCGCAGCGGCCGTACCACCGCGGCCAGGACGCGCCGGTCAGCGCGATCAGCCGCGTGGCGCCCAGGTCGCGGGCCGAGCCGGTCATCGCCTCGACCATCTTGAAGTGGACCTTGCGCCGGTACATCTGCGGGATGTCATGGCTGACGAACACGCGCGAGCATTCCCAGACCTGGTCGTCCACCGGAGCCTCGGCATCCAGCAGGTCCTGCGGGATCGAGCCGCCCAGGATACCCTTCTGCGCATCGCGGATCATGTAGCTGTAGATCCCGCAGCGCGCGGTCGTCGGCGTCAGGCGGAAGCCCGCCAGAACCTCGCCCTTGTCGTGGACGGCGATCCAGCGGCTTTGCGGCGTGTCGTACTGGTCGAACTCCATGTCCTCGGCTTCCGGCAGATCCCAGTTCTTCTGGATGATGAAGCTCTGCTTGCGGGCACGGAACAGATTGGCGAACAGTTCGCCATGGTTGTGGAGGTTCGAGAAGGAAAGCGTGGTCGTCTGCATAGTCATAACTCCTGGGGTGTGAGCGTGACCCTTCCCCACATCACGGATCCCCTGGGCGAAGGCCTAGAGCAGACGGTATTCCTTGGCCCTTTGCAGCGCCTCGGCCGTTGTGCGTGCCTTCAGTCTTTCCCGGACCGAGATCAGCCTTGCCTTGAACGCGCTTTCGGTAATGCCAAGCTTGGCTGCCGCTGCCGCATGACGATCGCCCTCCGCGACACAACGAAGGGCTTCTTTCTGAGCCTTGGTCAGGCTCGCCGGCGGCTCCGTTATATCGTGAAGCCGACGTACCGTGGTCGAGATCTCGGCGATCTCGTCATCCGTGAACTCGCGATCATCGCGCGCGAAGCTGGCGATGGTGCGGGAAGTGATCGGGCCGCAGGACACCGTCAGCCCGAAGGTCAGGCCGTGGTTCGCCGCGTCCTTGAGAATGTTGAACGGATCCGGGATCGGCAGGCTGGACCAGCGGCAGGCGCCGGTCGTCGAAAACCCCCAAGCAATCGTCGGATCGCGCAGGGCATAGCCATTCTGGGAATAGAAGTCCGACCATTCCTCGGGATAGGTCTGGAACTGCATCAGGGGGGCGGCAAAGCGGATGTGCAAACCGACGAAATAGCCGGCCGGGGCGATTTTCCCCAGTTTCCGCAAGCCAGCATTGATATCTGCGCGTGATGACATGACTTTTTAGACAAATTGCGTTCACTACCGTCAACGTACAATCTAGTAGTGGCGGATAATTGTTGCCATATCATTAATGGGATGGGAGATCCCAGCCATGCGGCCATCCAGCGATATTCTTGCGCTGCCCGCCGACCTTCGCCAGCAACTGCTGGCCATGCCCCTGACCGCCGCCGAACGAAACGAGGTCGCTCGCGCCCTTTCGCAACCTGCGGGTCCGGTGGAAAAGATGTCTCTCTTGCCGCAGCGCCACGAAAAACGCCCTGCAGGCTGAAAGCCGCAGGGCGTCTGATTCGAACCGTTGCGGTTATTTATTCCGCGTCGGCAGCCTCTGCCTCGACGCGGGCGCGGTCGGCCGCACCCTTGGCCGAAACGTCGCGATCGACCAGTTCGATGATCGCCATCGGCGCCATGTCGCCATAGCGGAAGCCGGCCTTCATGATGCGGACATAGCCGCCTTGACGGTCCTTGTAGCGGGCGCCCAGAACCTCGAACAGCTTGGCGACATGCTGGTCCTGCTTCAGCTGCGCATCGGCCTGACGGCGGGCGTGCAGGTCGCCGCGCTTGGCCAGCGTGATCAGCTTTTCAACGATCGGGCGCAGTTCCTTAGCCTTGGGCAGGGTCGTCTTGATCTGCTCGTGCTCGATCAGCGAGCCGGCCATATTGGCGAACAGCGCCTTGCGGTGTTCGTGGGTGCGGTTGAGGCGGCGATAGCCACGGGCGTGACGCATGATGATTCTCCTTCAGCGTTTTTGCTTTGTCCGGCGGCCCATGCGTGCGGGCCGCTCTCCTTGGGGCGGGATGCCCGGTGTTCGGCGTGGTGGGGTGAACCCCCACCCTGCCGGGTTTCGTGGGGTGGGGTTTCACCCCACCACGACCTCAGAACTGGTCGTCGAAGCGCTTGGCTAGATCCTCGATGTTCTCCGGCGGCCAATCGACGACATCCATGCCCAGGTGCAGGCCCATGCCCGACAGGACTTCCTTGATCTCGTTCAGCGACTTGCGGCCGAAGTTCGGGGTGCGCAGCATCTCGGCTTCGGTCTTCTGGATCAGGTCGCCGATATAGACGATGTTGTCGTTCTTCAGGCAGTTGGCCGAACGCACCGAGAGTTCCAGCTCGTCCACCTTCTTCAGCAGGCGCGGATCGAATTCCAGACCCTCGTCGCTGTCCTGGCGGTTGGCCGATTCGGGTTCGTCGAAGTTCACGAAGACCGACAGCTGGTCCTGGACGATGCGCGCGGCATAGGCTACGGCGTCTTCCGGGGTCAGCGAACCGTCCGTCTCGATCTTCATCGTCAGCTTGTCGTAATCCAGCACCTGGCCTTCGCGGGTCGGCGTGACCTCATAGCTGACGCGCTTGACGGGCGAGAAGATCGCGTCGATCGGGATCAGGCCGATGGGCGCGTCCTCGGGGCGGTTCTTGTCGGCGGCGACATAGCCCTTGCCCGTCTGGACGGTCAGTTCCATGTTCAGGTCCGCGCCGTCGTCCAGGTGGCAGATGACGTGGTCGCGGTTCAGCACCGTGATCCCGGCCGTTTCCTGGATGTCGCCGGCCTTCACTTCGCCCGGACCCTTGGCGGACAGGGTCAGGCGCTTGGGCCCTTCCACGTCCATCTTCAGCGTCACGCCCTTGAGGTTCAAGACGATGTCGGTCACGTCCTCACGGACGCCGGCGACGCTGCTGAATTCGTGCAGGACGTTGTCGATCTGGACCGAGGTGATCGCCCCGCCCTGAAGCGACGACAGCAGCACACGGCGCAGGGCGTTGCCCAGCGTCAGGCCGAAGCCACGCTCCAGCGGCTCGGCGACCAGCGTGGCGGTGCGGGTGGCATCCGCGCCAGGCTTGACGACCAGCTGCGTCGGCTTGATCAGCTCGGCCCAATTCTTGTGGATCATGCGTTTGCCTCCATTCTTGTTCCCGTCCCATGTCCGTGACCGGAAACGCCCGAGGTTGAAAACGTAAAGGCCGAACCGCGCGAAGGCGCGCGGTCCGGGCAAGTCTCATCTGAAATCAGACGCGGCGGCGCTTCGGCGGGCGGCAGCCGTTATGCGCGATCGGGGTCACGTCGCGGATCGCCGTGATGTTGAAGCCGACCGCAGCCAGCGCGCGCAGCGCCGATTCGCGGCCCGAGCCGGGGCCCTGGACTTCGACTTCCAGCGTGCGGACGCCGTGTTCCTGCGCCTTGCGGCCCGCGTCTTCGGCGGCCATCTGCGCGGCATAGGGGGTCGATTTGCGCGAGCCCTTGAAGCCCATGGTGCCGGCCGACGACCACGAGATCGCGTTGCCCTGCACGTCCGAGATCAGGATCTTGGTGTTGTTGAAGGAGGAGTTCACATGCGCAACGCCGGTGGCGATGTTCTTGCGTTCCTTGCGCTTCATGCGGGTCTTGTCACGTGCCATGTCCGTTACCCCTTATTTCTTCTTGCCGGCGATCGGTTTCGCCGGGCCCTTGCGGGTGCGGGCATTGGTATGGGTGCGCTGACCGCGGACCGGCAGGCCGCGGCGGTGGCGCAGACCGCGATACGAACCCAGGTCCATCATGCGCTTGATGTTCATCTGACGTTCGCGGCGCAGGTCGCCCTCGACCGTCAGGTTCGCGTCGATGTATTCGCGGATTTGCAGCACTTCGGCATCCGACAGATCGTTCACGCGGCGCGCGCGGTCGATGCCCACGGCTTCGCAGATCTGTTCGGCATACATCGGGCCGATGCCGTGGATATAGGTCAGGGCGATCGGGACGCGTTTCCCGGTCGGAATGTTGACGCCAGCAATACGAGCCACGCGTTATCCTTTATCGGTTGCGGTTCCGTAGCGCCGGAACCTTTTTTCACAACGTAAGGCCCGAAAGCCATGCCTTCGGGCCGATGATGGGTCCACCCGGCAACCGCCAGATGATTCTCTTGCGAGATGCCGTGACTTATAGGCGGCTGCCCGCCGCGTCAAGTGCCCGTGGCGACCTGGCTTGATGCAGGCAGCACCCGGTCGATCTGACCCGCCACCCGGGCCATGTCCGCCAGCCCGTCCACCGGCGAGAGCTTGCCCTTGGCATAGTAATAGCCGATCAGCGGCGAGGTCTTCTTGTAATATTCCAGCAGCCGGGTCTTCAGGCTGTCCTCGTTGTCGTCGGCCCGGCGGCGCAGGTCGGTCGAGCCGCAGACATCGCAGACGCCCTGCTTGGCGGTCGGCTTCGTCTCGTCGTGATACACTTCGCCACAGTTGCCGCAGGTATAGCGGCCGGTGATGCGGCGCACCAGGGCCGCGTCATCCACCTGCATCTCGATCACGGCATCCAGCACCATGCCGGTCTCGTCCAGCAGCGCCCCAAGCGCGTCGGCCTGGGCCAGGGTGCGGGGAAAGCCGTCGAAGATGAAGCCGTTGCCGCCCTCGGACAGCTTTTCGCGGATCAGGCCGATGACGATCTCATCCGTGACAAGCTCGCCCCGGTCCATCACCTCGGCCACGCGCCTGCCCATCTCGGTCCCCGAGGACCGCGCCGCCCGCAGCATGTCGCCGGTGGACAGTTGCACCAGGCCACGTTCATCGACCAGCTTGCGGGCCTGCGTTCCCTTGCCGGCACCGGGCGGTCCCAGCAGAATGATATTGATCGTCATCTAAGGTCTGTCCCCCTCGTCAGCCCGTCGGGGCCGTTAGCGGCGCGACGGTGCGCGACGCGGCTTTGCGCTTCCTTCCTTGCGTTTACCACGCAATTGGGATTTCTCAATCAACCCTTCGTACTGATGGGCCAGAAGATGGCTTTGCACCTGGTTGATGGTGTCCATCGTGACCGACACCACGATCAGGACCGATGTGCCGCCGAAATAGAAGGGCACCGACCACTGGTGGCGGATGATTTCCGGCAGCAGGCAGACCGCCGCCAGATAGGCCGCGCCGATCACCAGCACGCGGTTGACGACATAGTCCAGGTATTCCTCGGTCCGCTTCCCCGGACGGATGCCGGGGACGAAGCCGCCCTGGTTCTTCAGGTTCTCGGCCACGTCGTCGGACTTGAAGCTGACATTATGGGTATAGAAATAGGCGAAGAAGACGATCATCCCCGCGAAGAACACCAGATAGAGCGGCTGGCCCGGCCCGAAATAGGCCAGGATCGTGGACATGATCGGCCCCGTCTGGTTCCCCGAGAAGGTCGAGATCGTGATCGGCAGCAAGAGCAGCGAGGACGCGAAGATCGCCGGGATCACGCCCGCCGGGTTCACCTTGATCGGCAGGTGCGAGGACTGGCCGTCATAGATCTTCATGCCGACCTGGCGCCGGGGATACTGGATGCGGATCTTGCGCAGCGCCCGTTCCATGAAGACCACGAAGGCGATCACGGCCACGACCATCACGATCACGCCCAGGATCACCGGGGTCGAGATCGCGCCCGACCGGCCCTGCGCGAAGAAGCTTGCCAGCGCCGCCGGGATTTCCGCGACGATACCCACGAAGATGATCAGCGAGATGCCGTTGCCGATGCCGCGTGCGGTGATCTGTTCGCCCAGCCACATCAGGAACATGGTGCCGCCGACCAGGGTGATGACGACCGACGCCTGGAAGAACAGGCCCGGATCATGCGCCAGGCCGCCGGCCTCCAGCGACTTCGCCAGACCGAAGGCCTGGAACAGCGCCAGCGCGACGGTGCCATAGCGGGTATACTGGTTGATCTTCTTGCGCCCCTGCTCGCCTTCCTTCTTCAGCTGTTCCAGCGAAGGCACCATCGAGGTCAAGAGCTGCACGATGATCGAGGCCGAGATATAGGGCATGATGCCCAGCGCGAAGACGCCCATCCGTCCCAGCGCGCCGCCCGTGAACATCGACAGGATGCCGCCGATGCCCGACTGGGCCTGGTCCATGAAGTTGCGCAGCGCCGCGCCGTCGATGCCCGGCACCGGGATATAGGTGCCAAGCCGATAGATGACCAGCAGCCCGATCGTGAACCAGATGCGCTGGCGAAGTTCCGTGGCCTTGCCGAATGCGCTCCATGAAAGGTTCGCGGCCATCTGTTCTGCGGCTGACGCCATGTGTTTCCGTCCCGTGTCATGACAGCGCCGCCGACCCGTTTCCGGGGACCGGCGGCGCCAGGAAAACCTGAGGGCTATCTATGGGGCGCGGGCGCCCCGATCAACAGCTTATTCCGCCGCCACGGCCGGGGTCGGCAGCGTCACCTTGCCGCCCGCCTTCTCGACCGCCTCGACCGCCGATTTCGACGCGCCGGTCACGACGATGGTCACGGCCGAGGTCAGCTGGCCCTTGCCCAGCAGGCGGACGCCATCCAGCTTGCGGCGCACCAGGCCCGAGGCGACCAGGGCGTCCTCGGTCACATCGGCCGAGGCATCGATCTTGCCCGCGTCGATGAAGGTCTGCAGCTGGCCCAGGTTGACCACCGCGAAGGACTTGGCGTTCGGCGCCGTGAAGCCGCGCTTCGGCAGGCGGCGATACAGCGGCATCTGCCCGCCTTCATAGCCGTTCAGCGCAACGCCCGAACGCGAGGTCTGGCCCTTGATACCACGGCCGGCGGTCTTGCCCTTGCCCGAGCCGGGACCGCGCGCCACGCGCTTTTTCTTGCGGTTCGCGCCTTCGTTGTCGCGGATTTCATGCAGTTTCATGTCGCTTCTCCTAAGCCGGACGCACCCCCGAAGCGAACTGGGGCGGACGCGGCATGTCGTGTTTCGTGAATCGGTGCCCGATGGCACCCGGCAGGGCGTATAAACCCGCCGCGTCTTCAGGGCAAGTCTTGCGTTGCCGCGCAGGACAAGCGGATGTGAGTTGCCGTTGCCCGCCACCCCCTTATCACGGCCCCAACACGCTTTCGGATCCTGCCATGACTCGCATCGCCCCTACCCTTGCTGCCCTTCTGTTCCTGCCGCTTGCCGCGCAGGCCGAGCCCACCTTCTGCTCCGCCCGGATCAACGGACAGGACGTGCCGCTGGCCTATGACAAGGACGAACCCGGCCTGCGCGATCATTTCAGCCGGCGCGAGATCCTGTCCGCGGCATGGGGCCGCGACACCTGCCCCAGCTATGTCGTGCTGCGCAGCCTGACGCCGGACCTGACCGATCAGGAACGCGGCCCCTTCTGCCTGCGTCACGACAAGGCCAGCGATTCGACCATCGGCTATGACCTGGGCCGCCGCGATGCCCACGGCCGCTGCGAGGCGCCCGCGAAGACCGTCTGCCAGCGTGTCAACCAGACCAGGAACGCCGCAGTCGCGATCACCGGGGCGGCTGCCCGTGGCGCGGTCAACGGCGCGCGCGCCCTGCCCGACGGATCGGGCGCGGTGATCCTCAGCGGATCGCAGGGTTATATCACGGGCGCGCTTTCGTCGATCGGCGGGGCTGCGGCAGCGATGGCGTCATCGCCCGCCATCGTGGCAGGCGCGGCGGTGTCGGTGGTGGCCGTGGGCGGCGCTGTCTATGCCTGCCGGGAATAAGGTCAGAACTCCAGCCAGGTGCCGATCTTGACGGCCGGTTCGCTGGGCCCGGCCAGGGGCGCGACAAGACCCACCTCCAGCCGCGCAGGGCCGGTCAGGTCATAAACGACCGAACTGGCGATCTTGGCCGAAACATCCGTGTCCTTGCGCGATTCCAGCCGCAGCTGATTCACCAAAGCCCAGGACGGCGTCGGGCGCAGGCCGACCGTCAGGTCCAGCTTGCTGACGACTTCGGGCGTCAGGTAGGCGTATTCGACGCTGGACAGCCCGTCGCGCACCGTCACCTCCTCGGTCTTGCCTGCAATCTTCACGCGCGCCTCGGCCGTCACCCAGCCGCCGTCCCACGGGCCCGAAAAGCCGCGTCCCCACATCAGGGCAACCTGGCTCAACGGCAGCAGGTCGCCGTCGCGGCGGATGGCGCCGAAGCCCATCGCATAGGACAGCCTGTTCGCCCCTTCGCCACCGTCCAGCGATTTCTGATACCACAGCATCGCGCTCGTCTCGCCCACATCGGTATGGCTGACCTCAAGCCCCAGGGTCCGGCGGCGTAAAAGGCCGTATTCGGCGTAAAGACCCGCATAGGAGTTTCCGTCCCGGTCACGCTCGCCCGTCAGCGCGACGAACGAATGCCCGGCCTCACGCGGCCAGGGGCCCGCCTGGGCTGTGCCCGCAAGCGCACCCAGGAAAAGGGCGCAGGCGATGGTCTGTCTGGCCGGCAAGGCGCACTCCTGAATCGGGGGTCTGGGCGCAGGATAGAAACAACCTGCCGTTGTGGCGACGGGCAAAGGCAACAAGCCGGACCGCCGTGCTTCCCCCGCAACAGGCAACAGCCTGCCTATCCCAAAAGACAGGTGCAATTTTTGCAGGCCGACCGCAGCGGGCATGTTATCGTCGTCCACGATTTCTGTTTTGCGAGGGAGTTTTCAATGAGGCAGACACTTCTGGCTGCGCTTCTTGCCACGACAGCTTTCGCGACTGCAGGGCAGGCCGCGACGCTGATCGACAACAGCACGACGGGCTACTACAACGACGGCATCGGAAGGGCGCTTGACGGAACCAACCCGTTCGGCGGCAACCACATGTTCCCGCTGGCCGATGTCTCGAACGGGGATCCTTCGCTGGATATTCCCGCCGCGAACGCGCCCGATCTTTCGACGGCAGCGGCTGCCCTGGGTTCATGGCTCAGCACTCCCGCGACACCCGGCGGAAGCTGGTCGGCGGCACCCGTCGCGATTCCCGGCAGTTGGGCCATCAACGACGAAACCGCGATCATCTATACGCTGGATGGCGGAAGCAGCGGGCTCAGCAATGTCAACGCGTCCTTTGGCGTGGACAACGGGGTGTTCGTCTGGCTGAACGGCACATTCCTGGGGGGCCACCTGCGTCCGGGCGGAGTTGTGCCGGGCGAGTTCACCCTGTCGCTGGGCAGCCTGGGCGCGGGGCTGAACTATCTGCAAATCCTGCGCGAGGATCATGGCGGACTGTCCGGCTATTCCGTCGAGGTGACCGGGGATGTCAATCCGGCGCCTGTGCCCCTGCCCGCATCAGGCCTGCTGCTGGCGGGCGGAGGAGTGCTGCTGGCAGGGCTGCGCCGCCGCAAGCGCGCGGCCTGAGCCGCTCCTGCACGCAATGAAAAACGCCCCGGATTCCTCCGGGGCGTTTCTTGTCTTCTGGGCAATCCTGCCGGATCACGCCTTTTCTTCGATGATCGTCACCAGATGCGGGATCTTGGCGACCATGCCGCGGATCGCGGGGGTGTCCTGCAATTCGCGGGTGCGGTTCATCTTGTTGAGCCCCAGGCCCTTCAGCGTTTCGCGCTGGATGGCGGGGCGGCGGATCGGGCTGCCGATCTGCTTGACGACGATAGTTGCCATTCGCCTGTCTCCTTACGCTTCGACGGCGGCTTCAGCCGGCTTGTTGTCCTGCGGCAGGATGTCGGCCACCTTCTTGCCGCGACGCTGCGCGACCGAACGGGGGCTGGCTTCCTTCTTCAGGCCGTCCAGCGTCGCGCGGATCATGTTGTAGGGGTTCTGAGAGCCCTGTGATTTCGCGACGACGTCCTGGACGCCCAGCATCTCGAACACGGCGCGCATCGGACCACCGGCGATGATCCCGGTCCCCGGAACGGCGGTGCGCATGATCACGCGGCCCGCGCCATGGCGGCCTTCGATGTCGTGGTGCAGGGTGCGGCCGTCGCGCAGCGGCACGCGGACCAGGGAACGCTTGGCCTGCTCGGTCGCCTTGCGGATCGCTTCCGGCACTTCCTTGGCCTTGCCCTTGCCGAAGCCCACGCGGCCACGCTGGTCGCCGACAACCACCAAGGCTGCAAAGCCGAAGCGCTTGCCACCCTTGACCGTTTTCGACACGCGGTTGATTGCAACCAGGCGATCCTGGAATTCCGGGGTTTCCTCGCGCTCTTCGCGGCGGCCCCGGCGGTTTTCACGTTCTGCCATATGGCATTCCTTTACAGGTGGCGCTTGGCGCCGGTTGGTTCAATCCAGGTGGGGCGGCCCCGAAAGACCGCCCCCCGGATCATCGGGGTGGCGCGCCCGTTGCCGGACGCGCCACCCGCAGGATCAGAACTTCAGGCCACCTTCGCGGGCCGCGTCGGCCAAGGCCTTCACCTTGCCGTGGAAGATGAAGCCGCCGCGGTCGAAGACGACTTCCTCGATGCCGGCAGCCTTCGCACGCTCGGCAATCGCGGCGCCGATCTTGGCGGCGGCCTCGACGTTGTTCTTGCCGACCAGGCCGAAGTCCTTCTCCAGCGTGCTGGCAGAAGCCAGGGTCACGCCCTTCAGGTCGTCGATGACCTGAACCGAGATGTTCTTCGACGAACGGTGGACCGACAGACGCGGACGGCCGTTCGACATCGCCCGCAGTTTGTTCCGAACGCGCAGGCGGCGCTTCTGGAACAGCTCTTGCTTTTTCAGTGCCATTTCATGCGCCCCTTACTTCTTCTTGCCTTCCTTGCGGAAGACGAACTCGCCCTTGTAGCGGATGCCCTTGCCCTTGTAGGGCTCGGGGCGGCGCCACTCGCGGATGTTCGCGGCCACCTGACCAACAAGCTGCTGGTCGATGCCTTCCACAACGATTTCGGTCTGCTTCGGCGCCGTGATCGTCACGCCTTCCGGCGTTTCGAAGTTCACGTCGTGGCTGTAGCCCAGTTGCAGCTTCAGGGTCTTGCCCTGCATCGAGGCGCGGTAACCCACGCCCTGGATTTCCAGCTCTTTCTTGAAGCCTTCCGACACGCCGACCGTCAGGTTCTCCACCATCGAGCGGGTCATGCCCCACTGCTGGCGCGCGCGCTTCGAGGTGCCGCGCGGCTTGACCGCGACCGAACCTTCATCCAGCACCAGCTCCACATCGTCGGTCGCCGTGAAGCTGCGGGTGCCTTTCGGACCCTTCACCTCGATGGTCTGACCCTTGATCTCGGCCGTCACGCCCTTGGGCAGAGCGACCGGCTTCTTACCAATCCGAGACATCTGCTGCCCTCCTTAGAACACGGTGCAGAGGACTTCGCCGCCGACATTGGCGTTGCGAGCCGCTGCATCCGACATGACGCCCTTGGGGGTCGAGACGATGGAGACGCCCAGACCCTGGCGGACCTGCGGGATTTCCTTGGCGCCGGCGTAAACACGGCGGCCAGGCTTCGAGACACGCGACAGCTCGCGGATGACCGGAGCGCCGTCGTGGTATTTCAGACCGATTTCCAGCTCGGTATGGCCGGCTTCGGTGGTGACTTCTTCATAGCCGCGGATGTAACCTTCGGCTTTCAGCACGTCCAGAACCCAGGCGCGCAGCTTGGAGGTCGGGGTGCGGACGGTCGATTTGCCGCGCATCTGTGCGTTGCGGATGCGGGTCAGCATATCGCCGAGAGGATCGTTCATCGACATTGTGCCCCCTTACCAGCTGGACTTGACGAGACCGGGGATCTGACCGTTCGAGCCAAGCTCGCGCAGCATGATCCGCGACAGTTTCAGTTTGCGGTAATACGCGTGCGGACGGCCGGTCAGTTGGCACCGGTTGTGCAGACGCGTTTCCGACGAATTGCGCGGCAGTTCGGCCAGCTTCAGCGAAGCCTTGAACCGCTCTTCCATCGGACGGGACTGGTCGTTGATGACCTCCTTGAGGGAGGCGCGCTTGGCGGCGAACTTCGCGACCAGACGCTCGCGCTTCTTCTCGCGCTCGACCATGGATTTCTTTGCCATATCTCTTACCTCCGCGATCAGCTGTTGAAGGGCATGTTGAAATGCTTCAACAGCGCTTTCGCTTCCGCGTCGGTCGGCGCGGTGGTGCAGATGATGATGTCCATCCCCAGAACTTCGTCGACCTTGTCGAAGTTGATTTCCGGGAACACGATGTGCTCCTTCAGGCCCATGGCATAGTTGCCGCGGCCGTCGAACGAGGTGCCCTTCACGCCGCGGAAGTCGCGGACGCGCGGCAGCGCGATGTTGATCAGGCGGTCCAGGAATTCGTACATCCGGTCGCCGCGCAGCGTGACCTTGGCGCCCAGGGGCATGTCCTCGCGCAGGCGGAAGCCGGCGATCGAGGTCTTGGCCTTGGTGATGACAGCCTTCTGGCCGGCGATCAGCGACAGTTCCTCGGCACCCTGCTTGACCTTCTTGGTGTCTTTCACGGCTTCGCCGATGCCCATGTTCAGGACGATCTTGTCCAGACGCGGGATCTGCATGTCGTTCTTGTAGCCGAACTCTTCCTTGAGCGCGGCACGAACCTGATCGCGATAGACCGCCTTGAGGCGCGGCGTGTATTTGGTTGCGTCCAGCATCAGATCACGTCTCCCGTGGTCTTGGCGAAACGGACCTTCTTGTCGCCTTCCATGCGGAAACCGACACGGGTCGCCTTGCCGTTCTTGTCCAGCAGCGCCAGGTTCGACAGGTCGATCGGCATCGCCTTCGGCGTGCGGCCGCCCTGGGTGGTCTGGGTCTGGCGCTGGTGACGGATCGCGATGTTGATGCCGTCAACGACCGCCTTGTTGTCCTTGGGGAACACGGCGGTGATTTCGCCCTGCTTGCCCTTGTCCTTGCCGGTCAGCACGACGACCTTGTCGCCCTTCTTCAGCTTGGCAGCCATTACAGCACCTCCGGCGCAAGCGAGATGATCTTCATGAAGTTCTTCGCGCGCAGCTCGCGGACCACCGGCCCGAAGATACGGGTGCCGACCGGCTCGCCCTGGTTGTTCAGGATGACGGCGGCATTGCGGTCGAAGCGGATCGAGGTTCCGTCTTCGCGCTTCACTTCCTTTGCGGTCCGAACGACCACGGCCTTGCGGACGTCGCCCTTCTTGACCCGGCCCCGCGGGATGGCTTCCTTGACGGAAACGACAATGATGTCGCCCACCGACGCATAGCGACGGTGCGAACCACCCAGGACCTTGATGCACTGAACCCGGCGTGCGCCGGAGTTGTCAGCAACATCCAGATTGGTCTGCATCTGGATCATTTGGTTTCTCCCGACCTTTGGGGACCGGCCTTGTTACCGGCCCCAGGGTTTCGATCATTTCTGATCTGTGATGATGGACTTACGCGGAAACCGCTTCGTCCGTCAGGACAGTCCAGCGTTTCGTCTTCGAGATGGGAGCACATTCGACGATGCGAACGAGATCGCCCACCTTGAACTGGTTGTTCGCGTCATGCGCCCGGTATTTCTTGGACGAGCGAACGGTCTTGTGCAGCAGCGGATGCTTGAAGCGACGCTCGACCAGGACGGTGATGGTCTGTTCGTTCTTGTCGCTGGTGACGCGGCCTTGCAGGATGCGTTTGGGCATGGGCCAGGCTCCTTAGTTCGAGGCCGCGGCTTCCGCCGCTTTCTGGTTCAGAATGGTCTTCACACGGGCCACGTCGCGGCGAACGGCGCGCATGCGGGCGGTGCTTTCAAGCTGGCCGGTGGCCTGCTGGAAACGGAGGTTGAAGGCCTCCTTCTTCAGCGCGACAAGCTGATCCTTCAGCTGGTCGGGCGTCTTCGACGTCAGTTCCTGCGCTTTCATGGCGCTAGTTCCTTTCAACATCACCGGAGAGCCCCTGCATCGCAGGGCCACCCTGATTCCCGGTGGAGTTTCGTGATGAAGGCCTGCCCATACAGGCAATGGCCCTTTCGTGCAACCCTTTTCCCACAGGGAAAAGGAAAACCCCGCCAGTCGCCCGGCGGGGTATCGCAAGAAGGGGTTTTCACCCGCCCCTTACCAGTCTTCGCGCGCCACGATCCGGGTCAGGACCGGCAGCTTCTGCGCGCCCAGGCGCAGGGCTTCGCGGGCGATCTCGTCGGACACGCCGTCGATCTCGAACATGATGCGGCCGGGATGGACGCGGGCGGCCCAGAAATCGACCGAGCCCTTGCCCTTACCCATCCGCACTTCGGTCGGCTTGCCGGTGACCGGAACGTCCGGGAACACCCGGATCCAGACGCGGCCCTGACGCTTCATGTGGCGGGTGATCGCGCGGCGGGCCGCTTCGATCTGGCGGGCGGTGACGCGCTCGGGCTCGGTGGCCTTCAGCGCGTAGGATCCGAAGTTCAGGGCGAAACCGCCCTTGGCTTCGCCGTGGATCCGGCCCTTGTGCTGTTTGCGGAACTTGGTCCGTTTCGGTTGCAGCATCCTATTGCTCCTTAGCGCGCGTCGCGGTCACGGCGCGGACCACGGGGCGCCGGACCTTCCTGAGCCTCGGCGGCCTTGCGGTCGCGGGCCTGGGGGTCATGCTCCATGATCTCGCCTTTGAAGATCCACACCTTCACCCCGATGATCCCGTAGGGGGTCGAGGCTTCGGCAAGCGCATAGTCGATGTCGGCGCGCAGGGTGTGCAGGGGCACACGGCCTTCGCGATACCATTCCGTCCGCGCGATCTCGGCGCCGCCAAGACGGCCCGACACGTTCACGCGGATGCCCAGGGCGCCCATGCGCATGGCGTTCTGCACCGCGCGCTTCATGGCGCGGCGGAACGAGACCCGGCGCTCCAGCTGCTGTGCGATCGACTCTGCCACCAGGGCGGCATCGACTTCCGGCTTGCGGACCTCGACGATGTTCAGGTGAACCTCCGACTTGGTCAGGTTCGCCAGCTTGTTGCGCAGCACCTCGATATCGGCGCCCTTCTTGCCGATGATCACCCCCGGACGCGCGGCATGGATCGTCACGCGGCATTTCTTGTGCGGACGCTCGATGATGACGCGGCTGACGCCGGCCTGCTTGGCTTCCTTCTTGATGAAGTCCCGGATCTTCAGGTCTTCAAGCAGCAGATTGCCATAGTCCCTGTCGTCGGCATACCAGCGGCTGTCCCAGGTGCGGTTGACCTGCAGGCGCATGCCGATCGGATTGACCTTCTGACCCATTACGCTTGCTCCTCGACTTGGCGCACCTTGATGGTGATTTCCGAAAACGGCTTCATGATCTTGCCATACCGGCCACGCGCCCGCGGACGGCCACGCTTCATCACCAGGTTCTTGCCGACCCAGGCCTCGGCGACGACCAGGTTGTCGACATCCAGCCCGTGGTTGTTTTCAGCGTTCGCAATCGCCGACTGCAGGCACTTCTTCACGTCGCCCGCGATCCGCTTATGCGAGAAGGTCAGGTCGGCCAGAGCCTTGTCCACCTTCTTGCCGCGGATCAGAGCTGCTACGAGATTCAGCTTCTGCGGCGAGGTGCGAAGCATCTTGGTCTTCGCGAACGCCTCGTTCTCCGCCACGCGGCGCGGATTCTGTTCCTTACCCATGACGATTACTTCCTTTTGGCTTTCTTGTCCGCCGCGTGGCCGTAATAGGTCCGCGTGGGCGAATATTCACCGAATTTCTGGCCGATCATTTCCTCGGTCACGGCAACGGGGATGTGCTTCTGCCCGTTGTACACGCCGAAGGTCAGGCCGACGAATTGCGGCAGGATGGTCGAACGACGCGACCAGATCTTAATGACGTCGGATTTCCCCGACTCACGGGCCTTTTCCGCTTTCTTGAGCACATAGGCGTCAACAAAGGGGCCCTTCCAGATAGAACGTGCCATGGATCAGCGGCCCTTCTTCTTCGCGTGGCGCGAACGCAAGATGTACTTGTCGGTCGCCTTGTTGCTGCGGGTCTTCTTGCCCTTGGTGTCCTTGCCCCAGGGCGTGACCGGCGTACGGCCACCCGAAGTCCGGCCCTCACCACCACCATGCGGGTGGTCGATCGGGTTCATGGCAACACCGCGAACGCTGGGACGGATGCCCTTGTGGCGGTTGCGGCCAGCCTTGCCCAGGTTCTGGTTCGAGTGGTCGGCATTCGATACGGCGCCGATGGTGGCCATGCATTCCTGACGGACCATGCGCAGCTCGCCCGAAGACAGGCGGATCTGGGCATAGCCGCCGTCGCGGCCGACGAACTGGGCATAGGTGCCGGCGGAACGGGCGATCTGGCCACCCTTGCCAGCCTTCAGCTCGACGTTGTGGACGATGGTGCCGATCGGCATGCCGCTGAAGGGCATGGCGTTGCCGGGCTTCACGTCGACCTTGGCGCCGGCGACGACCTTGTCGCCCACGGCCAGGCGCTGCGGCGCGATGATATAGGCGCGCTCGCCGTCTTCATAGGCGATCAGCGCGATAAAGGCGGTGCGGTTGGGATCGTATTCGATCCGCTCGACCGTGGCGGCCATATCGAACTTGTTGCGCTTGAAATCGACGATGCGATACAGGCGCTTCGCCCCGCCGCCCTTGCGGCGCATGGTGATCCGTCCGGTGTTGTTCCGACCGCCGTTCTTGGTCAGGCCTTCCGTAAGGGCCTTGACCGGGCGACCTTTCCAAAGCTCCGAACGGTCGATCAGAACCAGCCCGCGCTGGCCAGGCGTCGTCGGTTTATACGACTTCAATGCCATCTTTCTGTCTTCCGTTGCTTTGGACCAAGGTGGTCCGTTGTCGTCCAAAAGATCAGCGGCCTCGGAAACCCGAGGCCGCAGATTCGCGCCCTACTATCAGAGTCCGGTGGACACGTCGATAGTGCTGCCCTGTTCCAGGGTCACATAGGCTTTCTTCACGTCGCTGCGGCGGCCCAGGATGCCCCGGAAGCGCTTCTGCTTGCCCTTGGTGATGGTCGTGTTGATGGCCTTCACCTTGACGCCGAACAGGGCCTCGACCGCCTGCTTGATCTGCGGCTTGCTGGCGTCCTTCGCCACCTGGAACACCACGCCGTTGTTTTCCGACGTCATGGTGGCCTTCTCGGTGATGATCGGCTTGACGATCACGTCGTAATGTTCAGCTTTCGCGCTCATTTCAAACGAGCCTCCAGAGCTTCGACACCCGAACGCGTGATCACAAGCGTGTCGCGCTTCAGGATGTCATACACGTTGGCGCCGATCGACGGCAGGATGTCCACGCCCTCGATGTTGCGGGCGGCGCGGGCGAAGCCTTCGTTGACTTCGGCACCGTCGATCACCAGCACACGCTTCCAGCCGTTTTCCTTGACGGCCTTGGCGACGGCAGCGGTCTTGGCATCGGCGAGGTTCAGATCCTCCACGATCACCAGTTCACCGGCAACGGCCTTGGCGGACAGGGCGTGCTTGAGACCCAGGGCGCGCACCTTCTTCGGCAGGTCGAAAGCGTGCGAACGCGGGGTCGGGCCCTTGTAGACGCCACCGTGACGGAAGATCGGCGCCTTCTTGGACCCATGGCGAGCGCCGCCGGTGCCCTTCTGGCGATAGATCTTCTTGGTCGAATAGCTGACATCCGACTTGCCCAGCACCGAATGGGTGCCCTGCTGCGCCTTGGCGCGCTGCCAGCGGACGACGCGCTGCAGGATGTCGCCGCGCGGCTCCAGCCCGAAGATCTCGTCGGCCAGCTCGATTTCACCGGCCTTGCCAGTGTCCAGCTTGATCACATCGAGTTTCATCACTTGTCTCCTTCAGGCGCAGCATCGCCATCCGAAGCCTTGTCGGCCTCGATCGAAGCCTGGGCTTCGGCCAGGGCGGCTTCCTCGGCGGCGGCGGCTTCGGCGGCAGCGGCCTCGCGGGCGGCTTCCTCGGCGGCGGCGGCTTCGGCAGCGGCGGCTTCGGCCAGACGCTTGGCTTCCTCGGCGGCGGACTTCA
This sequence comes from Paracoccus sp. SSK6, assembly GCF_039770665.1. Taxonomy (NCBI): domain Bacteria; kingdom Pseudomonadati; phylum Pseudomonadota; class Alphaproteobacteria; order Rhodobacterales; family Paracoccaceae; genus Paracoccus; species Paracoccus sp. SSK6. The sequence continues at coordinate 25,506 of NZ_JBDPNJ010000033.1, forward strand.
GGGCGGCCGGATAGATCACGTTCTCAGGGGTCGCCTTCTTGACGGCGTCCTTGATCGTGACCCAGCCACCCTTGGAACCGGGAACCGAGCCCTTGACCATGATCAGGCCACGATCGGCATCGGTGCGCACGACCTGCAGGTTCTGCGTGGTCACACGGACGGCACCCAGGTGACCCGCCATCTTCTTGCCCTTGAACACCTTGCCGGGATCCTGGCACTGGCCGGTCGAACCGTGCGAACGGTGGCTGATCGACACGCCGTGCGAGGCGCGCAGACCGCCGAAGTTGTGGCGCTTCATGGCGCCCGCAAAGCCCTTACCGATCGAGGTGCCGGCGATGTCCACGAACTGACCCGCGAAATAGTGGTCAGCCGTGATCTCCTCACCGACATTGATCAGGTTTTCTTCAGCCACGCGGAATTCCGCGATCTTGCGCTTGGGCGCAACCGAGGCCTTGGCGAAGTGACCGCGCATCGCGGCGGTCGTGCGCTTGGCCTTGGCGACACCGGCGCCCAGCTGGACGGCGGTATAGCCGTCGCGGGCAGCGGTGCGCTGATCGACGACCTGGAGGTTGTCCAGTTGCAGGACGGTCACCGGAACCTGACGGCCGTCTTCCAGGAACAGCCGGGTCATGCCCAGTTTCTTGGCGATAACACCAGTACGCAGCATCATCCCCTCCTTACACCTTGATCTCGACATCCACGCCGGCGGCGAGGTCGAGCTTCATCAGCGCGTCAACGGTCTGCGGGGTCGGATCGACGATGTCCAGCAGGCGCTTGTGGGTGCGGATTTCCCACTGGTCGCGCGACTTCTTGTCGATGTGCGGGCCACGCAGGACGGTGAATTTCTCGATCTTGTTCGGCAGCGGAATCGGGCCGCGAACGGTCGCACCGGTGCGCTTGGCGGTGTTGACGATTTCCTGGGTGCTGGCTTCCAGCACGCGATAGTCAAACGCCTTCAGCCGGATGCGGATATTCTGACTTTGCATAAGTCATCCCTCTGACGGGGAGTTCCAGTCGAGAGGCTGACCACGCACCACGCGAAGCCAGCGTCGGACCGTATAAAAAAAGTGCAGGCCGCCTTTGGATGGCGGCCATGCGCAAGGCAGGCGAATCTCGACACGCGGCGGATTCGACTGCGATGCGGGCCTATAGCGCCTTTGGGCGGCAGGCGTCAAGCCCGATCAGCGGCGGCTC
>NZ_JBDPNJ010000034.1:0-22570 GCF_039770665.1 Paracoccus sp. SSK6
AATTCTATACCTAATTGGAGGATTATTCTTGCTCGTCCCGACTGCCCTTACCGTCATAACTGTAGTTTACCGGCTTATCTAGCAAACGTAGGGTGGGGTTCCACCCCGCCACTCTCCGCGCCAATGCCACTGAACGGTGGGGTAAAACCCCACCCTACGCCTCTACGCCTCACGATCCCCAACCGACGCGCATGGCCCGTCGCCGGGCCATGGTGGGGTGGAACCCCACCCTACGGGGCGCCGAGGCAGCTTGCCCAATCCACCCGGCCTGCCGCCATGTCCCGGTGAAACGACGAATACGGCCAATCCTCGGGCCGCTCCACCAACCCATGCTTCACCGGATTGAACCAACAATACCGCATATGCGCCGCGAAATCCGCCTTATCCCGCAGATAATGCTCCCAAAACCGCCGCTGCCAGACGCCGGCATCCCCCTTCGCCACCTTGGACGACGACCGTAGGGTGGGGTTCCACCCCACCGATCCCCTCACCGCCCGCGAGAACCGTGCCTTGATCGCGCCCCACCGGACGCCGTAATCGCAATCCCCCTCCGGCATCCGCCAGATGCAATGCAGATGATCCGGCAACACCACCCACGCCTCAATCCCGAACGGCCGCTCCGCCCGCGTCACTTGCACCGCTTCGCGCAACGCCCCGACCTGATCGACCAGCAACCAACTGCGCCGCTGCGCAAGCGCAACCGTGAAGAACACCGGCACACCGGACATACGAGGGCGGAGATAGCGCGACATGCGCCATCATCGCGCGCTTCGATTGCAAAACCGTTAATCGAAAAACGGCACGATCACCCGACAATAGCTGCCGACCGCCATGGCCAGCGGGAGGGATCCGTCGCGCGGGCCGCTGCCGAATTGCGATAGCCCCGCGCCCTTGGCTGCATTCCTTTCATCCAGCGTGAAGACGATCCCGTCGCCCGCCCGGCGCGGCTTGGGGGATGCGCGCCAGAGCCGCGTCTTGCCGGGCAGCCCCAGCGCGCGCTGCGCGAAATCGCCCGCCGCGCACCAGTAGTCGGTGTCGCCGCGCCGGACGTCGTGGATGACCGTGATCTCGGACGGGCCGGTCTGCACGGCGGTCATGCCGTTCTGCGCGGTCCATGCCGCCGCCGGCAGCGGCAGCAGAAGGGGAACAAGAAAGATCAGCCGCATCGCATCCTCCTGTGCTGGAACCGCCGCCATCCCCGTTCGTTTCACCGGAACCTGTTTCATCGGAGCATCATCATGCACCTTCGAATGTTCCTGATCCACATCTGGGTCGCCTCGATCGGTGGCGCCGTGGTGATCGCGGGGTTGGCGATGGGCTATTTCACCGTCGCGACCTTCATCTGGGGCGCGATCATCGGCCTGGTCCTGGGCGTGCCCGCCGCGTTGCTGAACTGGGTTTACCTGCGGCCCAACCGCTCGCGCCAGATCGGCTGGACCTGGCCCATCGCCAACAAGATCAGGGCAGCGGCGAAAGAGCATCCCTCGACCCGCTAGGCATGACCATCGAAGGCGGCCCCGGAAGGCCGCCTTCGATCCGCTTCACATCGCCTGGGCGCTTTCCTGCTGGATCACCTGGCCCGCAGTCGAAACGTCGCGGCCAAGGCCCTGCGCGGTCTGGCACCCGGCAAGCGTCAGCATCGCAAGAATGGCGCCAAGGCCGGTAAGGGTCTTCTGCATCCGTCCACACTCCCTTTGCATGATCTGCGACCGAACGCGGTTTTGCCAAGGCGGTTCCGCAGGGTCAGAACGCCACGCCGGACCATAGCGCGACATTGGCATAGGGCGTGAATTCCCCGGTGCGCACGATGGCACGGGCGTCGCGGGTCAGCGCCTTGAAGGCATCATGGGCGATAGTGGCGGGCTTGCCCAGGTCGCGGGCGCACAAGGCCTGCTGCAGATCGGCGGATGCCTCGCTGGCCCAGGCGGATCGTTCCACCACCAGTTCGGCCAGAACCGCATCCAGCACGTCGAAGAAACCGGGCACGCCGCGCGTCACGGCCAGGTCGATGCAGCGCACGCCGGGCAGGACCGGCAGGCCCGCATCGCCGATGACCAGCAGGTCGCCATGCCCCATGGCGGCGATCAGGCCCGAGAGTTCGGAATGGAGAAGGGTGGTTCGTTTCATGGCTCAAGCCTCAGGCAGGGTTTCGTTCAGATAGCGGATCATGTTGCCGCCCATGACCTTGGCTATCTGCGGCTCGGACAGGCCCTCGTCCAGCAGCGCCTGCGTCAGCGCCGACAGATGCGCCGCGTCAAAAGGCACCGAAACCGAGCCGTCATAGTCCGAGCCGAGCGAGACGTGATCCTCGCCCACCAGCCGTATGGCGGCGGTGATGCTTTCCGCGATATGGGCCGGGGTACCGCCGCAGACCACGTCGGACCAGAAGCCGATGCCGATCACGCCCCCCTTGGCCGCGATCTGGCGGACCAGATCGTCGTCGAGGTTCCGCGCGCTGCCGCAATGGCCGTGGATGCCGGTATGGGACAGGATCGGGCGCGCCTCCGGGATTGCCAGCACGTCCTGCACCATCATGGGCGAGGCATGGGCAAGGTCGATCACCATGCCGCGCTGGATCATTCCGTCCACGACCTGCCGCCCGAAATCCGACAGGCCCGCGCCGGTGCCGCCCTCGCCATGCAGGCTGCCGCCCAGTTCGTTGTCGAAGAAATGCGTCAGACCGATCAGCCGGAAACCCGCGTCATGCATCACGTCCAAGTTGGCGATGTCGCCCTCTAGGGGATGCCCGCCCTCGGATCCCAGGATCGCGCCCAGCACATGCTGCCCGTCGGCCCGTGCGTCCAGTACCGCCTGCAGGTCGGCCCGCGTGCGGATCAGGCGCAGCCGGTCGGGCGCATCCTCGGCGGCCTGCGCCAGCGCCTCGGCCTGCACCAGGGCGCGTTCGCGCAGCGAGAACCAGGACCGCAGCGGGCGCAACTGGCCCATGAACAGCGGCGTGATGTTGTCGGGGGCTTCAGTGCTGTTCTGGTCATAATTCTGGCCGCGTGGGCTTTTGGTCACGGTTGTGAAGACCTGCACCGCGACATTGCCGTCCAGCAGACGCGGCACGTCGGTATGCCCTCGGTCGGCACGGTCCAGGATATCGCGGTCCCACAGAAGCGCGTCGGAATGCCAGTCGCCGATCACCAGCCGGTCATGCAGCGCCTGCGCCTGGGCGCTGACGGGCCAGCCTTCGACGGGCAGCCGCACGGGGTTCAACCCCCGTTCGACATAGGCCGGCGCGAAGACAAGGAAAGCCGCAGCGGCAAGGGCAACCAGCACCACCACCGCTGCAAGGATCCGTTTCAGCATCGCCACCATCTTCTGTGCATAAATATCCGCGGGGGAATCCGCATGGCGGATGGGGGCGGCAGCCCCCTATGCCTCCAGAGCCTCAAGCTCGTCGATGAAGCCCTCGATCATCGACAGCCCCTTGTCCCAGAACTTCGGGTTGGACGCGTCCAGTCCGAAGGGTGCCAGCAGTTCGGTGTGGTGCTTCGATCCGCCCGCCGCCAGCAGGTCGAAATACTTCTGCTGGAAGTCCGGCAGCCCGGCTTCGTAGGTCGCATAGAGCGCGTTCACCAAGCCGTCGCCGAAGGCATAGGCATAGACATAGAAGGGCGAATGCACGAAATGGGGCACATAGGTCCAGAAGGTCTCGTATCCCGGCATGAACTCGAAGACCGGGCCAAGGCTTTCGGCCTGCACCGACATCCACAGCGCGTTGATGTCGTCGGGGGTCAACTCGCCCTCGGCCCGCGCGGCGTGCAGCTTGCATTCGAAGTCGTAGAAGGCGATCTGGCGGACCACGGTGTTGATCATGTCCTCGACCTTGCCGGCCAGCAGGGCCTTCTTCTCGGCGGGATCAGAGGTCTTCGCCAGCAGCGCGCGGAAGGTCAGCATCTCGCCGAACACGCTGGCGGTTTCCGCCAGCGTCAGGGGCGTGGAGGCCAGCAACTCGCCCCGGTCCGCCGCCAGCCGCTGGTGGACGCCGTGGCCCAGTTCATGCGCCAGCGTCATCACGTCGCGGGGCTTGCCCAGATAGTTCAGCAGGACATAGGGATGCACGGTCGTGACCGTCGGATGGGCGAAGGCGCCGGGCGCCTTGCCGGGGGTCACGGCGGCGTCGATCCAGCCACGCTCGAAGAAGGGCTGCGCCAGTTCCGCCAGCCGGGGCGAGAAGCCTGCATAGGCGTCAAGCACCGTCTGCCGCGCCTCGTCCCAGCCGATAGTGCGGGCGGGGGCGGTGGGCAGCGGCGCGTTGCGGTCCCAGACCTGCAGCTTGTCCAGCCCAAGCCATTTCGCCTTGAGCGCGTAATAGCGGTGCGACAGGCGCGGATAGGCGGCAGTAACGGCGTTTCGCAGCGCCTCGACCACCTCGGGCTCGACATGGTTCGACAGGTGGCGGCCGGTCTGCGGCGTGGGCATCTTGCGCCACTTGTCCTCGATGGCCTTTTCCTTGGCCAGCGTGTTGTGGATGCGGGCGAACAGCTTGACGTTCTTGCCGAAAACCTCGGCGAGAGCGCGGGCGGCAGCCTCGCGCCGGGCCCGGTCGTGATCGGTCAGCAGGTTCAGCGTGGCTTCCAGGCCCAGCGTCTCGCCGTCCACCTGGAATTCCAGCGCGGCGGTGGTCTCGTCGAACAGGCGGTTCCAGGCGGCGGCGCCCACGACGGAAGTGTCGTGCAGGAACTGTTCCAGTTCGTCCGACAACTGGTGCGGGCGCATGGCGCGCATCCGGTCGAAGACGGGCTTGTAGCGGGCGGGACCGTCGGCGGCGGCGAAGACCGCCTCATAGGTCTCGTCGGGGATGCGGTTGAATTCCAGGCTGAAAAAGACCAGCGGCGTGGTGATGTCGGTGATCCGCGCCTGCAGGTCGCCCATCATCTTGGCGCGCGCGGCGTCCACCGTGTTCTGGTAATAGCGCAGCCCCGCATAGGACATGATGCGTCCGGCGGTGATGTCGATCTGCTGGTACGCCTCGATGCAGGCCAGCATCTGGGGCGCGGACAGATCGGCCAGCCTGCCCTGGTAGCGGGCGGCGAAATCGCGCACCCCGCTTTCCAGGGTCGCGATGTCGGCCGCCAGTTCGGGCGAATCCGGGGCGGGGTAAAGATCGGTCAGATCCCATGCGGGAAGGGTGCCAAACGCGCTGCCCGAGGCGGCGTCAGCAGAGTCGAAGGTCGGTTGTCCTGCCATGGGGGATCCTTTCTTGCTGGCCCAGATGTAACCTGCCAAGGCCGGGACGCAAGGCCGGGCCCGTGCTTTCCGCCTTACAGCGAATCGAAGGCCGGGGCGTGGCGGATGGTGCTGCCCTTCGGCAGGTCGCCGATCATCTGCAAGGCAAGGCCCGCATAGGGAGAGTTCAGGATCGCAGGCTTGAAGCCCAGGGGACCATAGTAGCCGGGATTGCCCAGAACCACGACCGTCGCGGTATCGGCCCAGGCCACGGCCTCGCGGATCAGGGCCGCCCCCAGCCCAAGCCGCTGCGCCTTGGGGCTGACCGCAAGGGGCGCCAGCGCATAGGCCGGACCATCGGCCCCCAGCGGGGACAGCCCGAGATGGCCCAGGATGGTGCCCCCCGCATCGACGACCAGCGACAGGGCCAGGTCGCCGTCCTCGCGCAGCTTGCGCACCAGTTGCGCCTCGTCGTTGCCGCCGAAGCTGTCGCGCAGAAGGGCGTCGATGGCATCCAGATCCTGGCGCGTTTCGCGGCGAATGACCGGGATCACCTCATGGCGCTGGAAATCGCGGCCGATCGCCGCCCCCTCGCGGCCCCAGGCGCTGTCCTTGGTCCGCGCGCCATGGGCGGCAAAGGCATCGGCATCGACGAACAGTTCGGACAGGTGCCAGACCAGCGGATCCTCGTCCTGCCACAGGTCGAAACGCAGGCAGCCGGGTTCCTCTCGGCTGAGGCGGATATGGTCGGGCAGCAGCGACAGCGCGGTCATCATCTGGCCCGCATCCGCACAGATCAGCCGCCCGGTCAGCCCGAACATCGGCTGCTTCAGCGCGACGGGCGTGCCCTTGGCATCGTGAGGGTGGCGGGGATGGTGGTGGTGGCCGCAGGCGCAGGTCATCGTGGTCCTTTCGGGTCGGTGGGCAAGGTCAGTGCCTCGGGTTTATCGCCGAAAACGGATCCATGCCCCATAAAAGCGCGTCGGAACAGGTTTTTGCCGTCCGCAGCGCCGAAGCCTGGGCCATGGCCCGCAAGCCATCACGGTTTCCGGCCTCGGATGACGCGTTCCAAGAGGCGCGACGGCGCCGGGCTAGCCCCCATCCTCCCGCGCGCCTTCGGCGACGATTCGCAGCAGCCCGTCGGGCAAGGGCCGTTGCAGCGCCAGGGCCTCCGCGGCAGGGGCGGTCAGCCAGCGCCGCCATTCCTCGGGGCGGGTCAGGATCACGGGCATGGCCTTCGGGTGGACGGGCCGGACCTCGGCATTGGGATCGCAGGTCAGGAAACCGTAGAGATCGGCGGTCACCTCGCCCTCCTTCAGCTTCCTGACCGACGTCCATCCGGTCCACAGGCCCGCGAAGAAGGCCAGCGGGCGGTCGTCGTCCAGGGCGAACCAGACGGGGTGGTTGCGCGGCGCGCCGGAGCGTCCGTCGATTTCGGAAAAGCTTGTGAAGGGCACGAGGCAGCGGTGTTCCGCCCCCAGCCAGCGCCGCCAATAGGGCGAGGCGGTGTTTCGGATATTGGTCACGCCCGGATCGGTGCGCTTGCCCTTCAACGCAAAGGCGGGCGAGGGCATTCCCCAGCGGGCGCGGGCCAGTTGCCACCCGCCTGACGGGCCGCGCCGGACGATGGGCGCCGCGTAGTCGGGAAAGATCCCCGGCTGCGCGGGCAGGTTGCCGGTCAGATCCTGGAAATCGTCGCCGGTGTCGATGACTTCGGCCAGGGTCTGGCGGATGTCGTCCTGGCTTCTGATTTGCGCATAAAGGTTGCACATTGCCTGTTTCCACGTCGCTGACAGGGAACAGTGACAGAAGCGCGCGCCTTGCGAAAGGCGCCAGTGACGGGGGATGGCCGCCCTACGGCTCTGCCCCTTCGTCCAGCAGGTGGCGCACCCAGCGGCCCGCCAGCCAGGCTGCGGGAATGCCAAGAAGGACAGAGGCCGACAGCGCTGCGACCGGCGACAGCGCGGCGAAGCCGAAGGCCTGGAACATCAGCCCCAGCATGAACAGGTTGATCGCCACCGCCCCCGCCGCGAAGACGTAAAGCAGCAGCGCCAGTTTCCATACCGGCCAGCGGTCGTGCATCGCCACCCCCTTCAGATTCGGACAAACGCCATGATGGCGCGGATTTCGGCTTCCTTCCTTGACTTAGGACAAGGAAGCGGACGCCGCGGCGAGGCATGTCGGACCTGTCGCAATCGCTTTGGGAGATTCTCGCCATGCGCGAAGTCCTGACGAAGAGCATGGCCCGGAACATATTCTATGGCGGGTCGCTGTTCTTCATCCTTGTCTTCATCGGCCTGTTCGTCCACGGCCACTGGTATATCGTGAACGTGTCCACCAATGCCGCGACGCTGACCCCCAGCGTCGAACACGGCAAGCATGTCTGGGAATCGAAGGCCTGCGTGAACTGCCACTCGATCCTGGGCGAGGGCGCCTATTTCGCGCCCGAGGTCGGCAACGTGATGAAACGCTGGGGCGTCCAGGACGACCCCGAAGCCGCCTTCGAGATGCTGAAGGGCTGGATGGAAGCCCAGCCGTCCGGCATCGAGGGTCGCCGCCAGATGCCGCAGTTCAACCTGGAGGACGAGGACATCCGCGCCCTGTCCGACTTCCTGCTGTGGACCGGCACCATCAACACCCAAAGCTGGCCGCCGAACGACGCCGGCTGAGCGGGAGAGAAACCATGAAATACCATTCGCAACGCATCGCCCTGGCCTATATCCAGGTGGCCCTGGCCTTGTTCGCCGTACAGGTGACGATGGGGCTGGTCATCGGCTATATCTATGTCAACCCGAACTTCCTGTCGGAAGTCCTGCCCTTCAGCATCGGTCGGATGCTGCACACCAACTCGCTGATCGTCTGGCTGCTGACCGGCTTCTTCGGCGCCGCCTATTTCCTGATCCCCGAGGAAGCCGAGCGCGAGATCCATTCCGTCACCGCCGCCTACATCCAGCTTGCGATCCTGGTGATCGGCACGGTGGGCGTGGTCTTCACCTATTACTTCGACCTGTTCCAGAACGACTTCCTGCTGGGCCGCCAGGGGCGCGAGTTCCTGGAACAGCCGATGTGGGTCAAGGTGGGCATCGTCGTGGCCGCGCTGATCTTTTTGTGGAACGTCAGCATGACGGTGCTGAAGGGGCGCAAGACGGTCATCTCCTCGATCCTGCTGATCGGGCTGTGGGGGCTGGCGCTTCTGTTCCTGTTCTCGTTCTACAACCCCGCGAACCTGGCGCTTGACAAGCAGTACTGGTGGAACGTCGTCCACCTGTGGGTGGAAGGCGTCTGGGAACTGATCATGGCGTCCATCCTGGGCTTCCTGATGCTGAAGCTGACGGGTGTGGACCGCGAGGTGGTGGAGAAATGGCTGTATGTCATCGTCGCCACCGCGCTGTTTTCCGGCATTCTGGGGACTGGGCACCATTACTACTGGATCGGGCTGCCCGCCTACTGGCAGTGGATCGGGTCGATCTTCTCGTCCTTCGAGGTCGTGCCGTTCTTCGCGATGATGTCATTCGCCTTCGTGATGGTCTGGAAGGGCCGCCGCGACCACCCGAACAAGGCCGCGCTGTTGTGGAGCCTGGGCTGCGCGACGCTGGCCTTCTTCGGCGCGGGCGTCTGGGGCTTCCTGCACACGCTGCACGGGGTGAACTACTACACCCACGGCACGCAGGTCACGGCGGCGCACGGGCACCTGGCCTTCTATGGCGCCTATGTCTGCCTCAACCTGGCGCTGTTCACCTATGCCATGCCGATCCTGAAGCGGCGCGACCCCTATAACCAGGTGCTGAACATGGCGGCCTTCTGGATGATGTCGGGGGGCATGCTGTTCATGACCTTCGTGCTGACCTTCGCGGGCACGTTGCAGACGCACCTGCAACGCGTGCTGGGCCAGTACTACATGGAGGTCCAGGACCAGCTTGTGCTGTTCTACTGGATGCGTTTCGGTGCCGGCGCGGCGGTCGTCCTGGGATCCTACCTGCTGATCTATTCGCTGCTGAAGCCGCGGCGCGAAGTGGTCAAGCCCGGCCCGGTCGAACGCGATCGTCTGGCCCACAACCCTGATCAGGTCGCGGCGGAGTGAGAGCGATGGACGGAAGCTTCAACATGAAGGGGACTGACGTCCCCTTCTACCTGCCCCAGGGCGACGAATGCGACATCTTCGCCGCCGCCCATGCCAAAAACCTGCCCCTGTTGCTGAAGGGGCCGACCGGCTGCGGCAAGACGCGCTTCGTGGCCCACATGGCGGCGCGGCTGGGACGGCCGCTTTACACGGTGGCCTGCCATGACGACCTGTCGGCGGCCGACCTGATCGGGCGCTATCTGCTCAAGGGCGGCGAAACCGTCTGGGTGGACGGCCCCCTGACCCGCGCCGTGCGCGAAGGTGCCATCTGCTATCTGGACGAGGTGGTCGAGGCCCGCAAGGACGTGGCCGTGGTGCTGCACCCGCTGACCGACGACCGCCGCATCCTGCCCATCGACCGCACCGGAGAGGAGTTGCAGGCGGCCCCCGGCTTCATGCTGGTGGCAAGCTACAACCCCGGCTACCAGAACATCATGAAGACGCTGAAGCCTTCGACCCGTCAGCGTTTCCTGTCGGTGGAGTTCACCTTCCCCCGGCCGGAACACGAAATCCCGGTTGTGGTCCGCGAAAGCGGTCTGGATCAGGAGCGCGTGGCCCTGCTGGTCCGGCTGGCGAACAAGCTGCGTGGGCTCAAGGGCCAGGATCTGGAGGAGGGCGTGTCCACCCGCTTGGTCGTCTATGCCGCGACCCTGATCGCGGGCGGCATGGGCATGGACCGCGCCATCCGCGCCGCCATGATCGAGCCCCTGACCGACGATGCCGACATCCGCAAGGGCCTGATGGATCTGGTCGTGGCGGTGATGGGATAGGACCATGGACCACCTTGAGATCGCCCCCTGGGAGCCCGAGGAAACCGTCGGCAAGATCTGGCATTTCCTCGCCTCGCGCATGGACCCGCCGCAGCGCTTTCCCGACGCCGCCGTGCGGTTCGAGGACATGCGCGGCCGCATCGCCGTGCTGTTCCGGGGGCTGGGCGGCGGCGTCGATGTGGAACTGAAGCCCGTGGCGGACCAGGCCAGCCGCCACCGCATCTCGTGGCGGCGCAAGCTGGCCTTCGACGCCGAACATGTCGCCCGCGCCAGCTTCGACGGCGCGGCGCTGCGCCTGCCGGTCGAATTGACGGTCTTTCCGCGCGTCGAGGATAACGAGGGGCTGTATCTGTGGCTGGCCGCCGCGTCCGCCCATGCCCCGGCGCCCGTGGCGGATCCCGATCCGCTGCGCGCCGATCTGGCGGCCATCGGCGCAGGCATCGCCATGACCCATGCGACGCTGGAGGCCGCCCCCGGCCTGCGCCCCTTGTGGCAGCGGCTCTGCGCCGCGCATCTGGCGCTGCGCACCCGTCCCGCCCTGCGCGGGACCGAAGCCCAGGTCGAAACCCTGATCCGCCACCTGCTGGGCGACCCGCTGCCGCCCGCACCCGCCCTGCTGGCGGGCTATGCCGACCCGCCCGCCCATTGGCACGCCCCGCGCGGATACCGGCCCTTCCTGCCGGTGCCCATGTGGCCCGACCTGCGCGCGCCTGGCCAAGGCGTGGGCGAGGAGGTTGCCAGCGTCCCCACCGGGGGCACGCCGGAAGAGTCGGGCGATGGCACCGCGCGCAAGACGCGGCGGATGAAATCCGACCAGGCCGAACGCAAGGACAGCATCATCCTGTACAAGTTCGAGGCCATGCTGACCTGGGCCGAGATGATGAACATCAACCGCCGGGTCGAGGATGACGACCTGGACAACGCCAAGAAGGCCGCCGAGGACCATGAGGAAATCGTGCTGGGCCAGGTTTCCAAGGCGCCCGCGACGAAGCTGAAGCTGCACCTGGACCTCGCGCCCGAGGATGTGGACCGCGAACGCATTGCGGGCAAGTTCACCTATCCCGAATGGGACGCGCGGGGCGGCGTCTGGATGCCCGATCATTGCCGCGTGCTGGCCGCCCCCGTGGACCCTGCGCCCGATTACGCGGGTATCAGCGATCCCGCCGCCCGCCGCCGGATCGAGGCCGTCAAGCGCCAGTTCCAGGCCCTGCGCCCGGCCAGGCTGATCCGCCATGCCCAGCCCGATGGCGAGGATCTGGACCTGGACGCGGCCCTGCGGTCGGTCACCGACCTGCGCGCCACGGGCCGGGGCAGCGACCGCATCTGGCAGCAGGCCCGGCCTGAAAACCGCGACCTTGCCGTGTCGATCCTGCTGGACGTGTCGCGGTCCACCGAAAGCGCGGTTACAGGCCGCCCCGTCATCGACATCGCGCGAGAGGCGCTGACCGCCCTGGCCTGGGGCCTGGACGCCTGCGGCGACCGCTTCGCGGTGCAGGGATTCTCGTCCTTGAAGCGCGACCGGGTCTGGATCCACGACTGCAAGTCCTTCAATGAGCCCATGTCCCGCAGCATCGAGGCGCGCATCCACGCCCTGCGCCCCGGCTTCTATACCCGCCTTGGCGCGGCGATCCGCCATGCCTCCTGGGGGCTGGCGGACGAGGGCCGGTCGCGCCGGCTGCTGATCGTCATCACCGACGGCAAGCCCAACGACCTGGACCATTACGAAGGCCGCCACGGGATCGAGGACAGCGCCATGGCCGTGCGCGAGGCGCGGCGCGCCGGGCACGCCGTCTTCGGCATCACCATCGACCGCGACGCGCAAAGCTGGTTCCCGCGCATCTTCGGGCAGGGCGGCTTTTCCGTGATCCGCGACCCCGACCGGCTGACGAACGCGCTGCCGGAAATCTATCGCCAGCTGGTCATGTGATGAATATCGACGACCTGCCGGGCGAGTTGATCATGTGGATCCTGATCGTGTCGGAACTGCTGGTCTTCGCGGCGGGCATCACCGCGATGATGGCGATGCAACTGACTGATCCGCAGGGGTTCTCCGCAGCCCGCGCCATGCTGGACGGGCGGATGGCGGCGCTGAACACGGTGGTGCTGGTCACGTCCGGCCTGTTCGCCGCCCGCGCCGAACGCGCGGCGGGGGCAGGCAACCGGCGCGGGGCGCGCATCGGCCTGGCGCTTGCGGCGCTTGGCGGGGTGGTCTTCCTGGCGGTCAAGGCGGTGGAATACGCCCGCGACCTTTCGCTGGGGGCGGGCATGGACAGCCATCCCTTCTTCACCTTCTATTTCCTGCTGACGGGGTTCCACGCGGCCCATGTGGTCGCGGGCGTGGCGGTGCTGGCCCTGGTCGCCCTCCGCGCCCGGCCCGACGGCGTGCAGGCGGGGGCGATGTTCTGGCACATGGTCGATCTGGTCTGGGTGATGATCCTGCCGCCGATCTATCTGATGGGATAGGGGATGAATCCGCTGACACGCATCTGGGCGCTTCTGATCGCGCTGATCGCCGTAACCGTCCTGCTGGCCCCGGTGCCGGGGCTGGCCGCCATGGCGGGGCTGCTGGTCTTGGCCTGGATCAAGGCCCGCACGATCCTTGGCGGCTTCCTGCATCTGCGGGGCGCGCCCGGCTGGCTGGGCGCGGTGACGGTGCCGCTGGGCTTGTGGATGGTGGCAATCTGGGGATTGGCGGCGCTGGCCTTCAGCTCACCCTTTTGATCGCGCCGAAGGCCTCGGCCTGGGCGAGGTCTTCCAGGCGGGCGACCGAGGCGATGGCGGCGCTGGACTGGGTGACGCGCACGCCGAGTTCGCGCAGGCGGGCGAAGGCGCGGCTGAGGCTTTCGGGCTTCATGCCCAGCCGGCCCGCGATCAGCGCCTTGTCATAGGGCAGCACCACCGTGGCGCTGTCGGCGCCCGGCGGGCACAGCTCCAGCAGGAACTCGGCCACGCGCTGCGCGCCCGAGCGGGCCTTCAGCTGCTCGATCTGCTCGACCAAGCCCTGCAGGTGCAGGAAGGTCGCCGACAGGATCGAGATCGCGGCCTCGGGATGGGTCTTCAGCAGGTCCAGAAACACCGGCGCGGGCACCGCGATCAGCTCGCACCCCGTCACCGCCTCGGCCGAGACGGGGTAAGGGGCCAGGCGCAGCGCGATGGGCTCGCCAAAGCTCTGGCCGCGCGTCATCACGCCCACCACGGCTTCAGTGCCGCTGGGGGCGATGCGGTAGAGCTTCATCCAGCCGTCGGCGACGATATGGATGGCGGTGGCGTCATCGCCGTGCTGGAACAGCACCTGCCCGCGCGCCAGCCGCACCACATGGGCCGCGTCCAGCAGCAGCTCGGCCATGGCGTCGGGCAGCGAGGCAAAAAGCCGCGACTGGCGGGCGATCCGGCGATGCGCGGGGGACAGCTTGGCGGGCATCGGACCGGACCTTTCGGCTGAAGGGGGACCGGGGCGGGGTCAGGCCCGCCCCGCGTCGGCTGCGGTCACTGCACCTGGGCCAGGTCCGCGTCCATGCGCTCGCGCGCCTTCTTCGACATCTTGGCGGTCCTGGCGGCCTCGAGGTTCGCGGGCGCGTCGCCCACCTGGACCAGGCCCACCATGCCCATGGCGAAATGCGGCGTGCACTTGACGCCGTAAAGGCCGGGCTCGGTCACGGTGAGGGTGTATTCCTCGTTGATCTTGCTCTTGAAGGGCTCGACGCCCGCGGGCAGGATCTCGGCGATGGCCTCGACGTTGTGGCTCTTGTCGGTGGGGATGAAGTGGATCGTGTCGCCGGGCTCGGCCTTCACGAAGCCGGGCTCGAAGACCATCATGCCCGCCTCGCCCTTGTTGAGCATGTGGACCTCGTGCTCGGCGGCAAGGCCGGGCGCGGCGAGCGCCAGGGCCAGCGCGGGGGCGGCAAGGAAGGACAAGCGTGTCATCGTGGTTCTCCTGAACAAGCGGGCCGGATCGTGGCCCGTTGAACAGGGGTGTAGGCCCGATCAGGGGGCGCCACTTTGACCAAGCGCAAAGAAAGGGGAAGGTTGTCAGGATTCGGGATCGGCGATCCGCGCCAGCCCTTCGGCATCCACCACGGTCAGCTTCTGCCTGCCGCCTTCCACAAGCCCCTGGCCTTCCCAGGACGACAGAAGCCGCGACACGGTGTGCAGCGTGGTGCCCGTCATCTCGGCGATGTCCTGGCGGGTGATGGGAAAGTCGATTCGGGTGCCCGTGGCCTCGACCCGCCCCGCCTTTTCGGCCAGGCGCAGCACGGCATGGGCCACGCGGCGCTCGACCTCCTGGGTGGACATCTCGCGCAGGCGGGTATGGGCCTCGTCCAGGCGTTGGCCGATGGTCTGCATGGCGTTGATGGCAAGGCGGGGATTGTTTTCCACCACGGCGTCCCAGTCGGTCATGGGCCAGCTGACCACGATGGATTCGACCGCCGCCCGCGCGGTGCCGGGATAATCCGGCCGGGCCAGCGCACGGGCAAAGCCGAACAGGTCGCCCGGATGGACCACGCGGACCATGACCTGCTGGCCATCGGGCGTGACCTGGCTGACCTTCAGCCGCCCGTGCAGAAGCAGGTAGAAGGCCGCCGCCTCGGCCCCCTGTTCGAAGACGATGTCGCCGGGCAGGACGCGGCGCGGGGTGGCCCGCGTCATCAGCCGCGCAAGCGCCGCAGGCTCCATCTGCCGGAACAGGGGCAGGTTGCGCACCAGGGAAATGTCGATTGCCACGTTCTGCGCCTTCAGCATGGGTTTTTCCCTAGGTGCCGCAGAATCAGGGGAAAGCAAAGCATTCCGTTGTTCCCCGCGCGTCATGCCGTGCCGTCAACCGATCTCTCGCACCAGGCGCAGGCCCAGGTTGGCGGGCGGCGCGCCCACCGAACAACCGCCCGATTTCGGGTAGCGCACGAAGTCGGCCACGGCTGCGCGGTGCAGCCCTTCGGCGATATAGATGCCGCAGCTTTCGGTCTGCGCGGTGATGCGGCCCGCCGCATCGAGCTCTCCGCGCCGCAGGCAGGTGGTGGTCCATTCCCAGACGGCGCCGCCGATGTCGCGCACCCCCAGGGAATTGACGTTCAGCATCCCCACGGGGCGGATTTCGCGGTCAAGATCGCGGCTGCGGGCCGATTGGGCGGCATATTCGGCCAGCCAGCGGGTGGCGGGGTTGGCCGTGTCGCTGTCCACCCCAAGCGCGTCGTCGCGGAACATCTCGGCCGCCGCGTGTGCCCATTCGACATCGCTGGGCAGGCGCCATGTGTCGCCCGTCCGCTCCGACAGCCAGCCCGCATAGGCCTGCGCGTCGATCCAGCTGATGCCGGTCATGGGTAGGCGGGGATCGTCCACCGGCCCGCCGGGCAGGGCGCAGGCGCGGGCCTTCACGCAGTCCAGCCATTGCCCGGTGCTGACGGGGGTCGCCATGACCTCGACCGGCGTGGGGATCGAGACGGTGGCCATCGGCGCATCGACCGCCCGGCCGTCGCGGCGCCAGTCGCCGTCCAGGCGGTGGCGGAAGGCCTGCGGTTCCAGCCGCACCACCGGTGGCAGCTCCGGCATGGGCCGCGCGTCGGGCCAGAAGGACAGGCCAAGCGCCCCGGCTGCGGCGCCCGCCAGCAAAAGGACGGTTGCGTGCATTGTCTTGCCCTTGGGTCAGGAAGGAAGGCGCCGCCCCCGCGCGGCACGGGGGCGGCAAGCCGGTTCAGGCCACGCCGCCGGGGGCCAGAACCTGCATCATCAGGTCGTCGTTCCATTCGCCGTCCACCACCACATGGGCGGCGGCGCCCAGTTCGAACGCCTCGATCAGGTTGTGGTTGACATAGGCATAGACGCCCGGCTGTTCGAAGGTATAGACCATCAGCCCCGCCGTGCCGCCCGGGATGAACCAGGTTTCCAAGCCTTCCTCTGGCGGGTTGTTGAACTTGCCGGTCGCCCAGACATGGTCGCCATGCCCGCCGATCAGGTGGGGCCGGGTGTCGCGGTTGGCCTGGCTGTGGACGAAGGCCACCGTCTCGCCAACCTTGGACTTCATCGCGTTGTCGCCGGTCAGCGCGCCCACGGCGCCGTTGAAGACCACATGCGTGGGCGTCAGCGTCTTCATGACCTTGACGACATCCTCGTAGCTTTCGCCGGGGCTGCCATAGGTCTTCCAGTTGCCGGCCTCGTCGCGGGGAACGTAGAAGTCCTGCTCGCCGATGTAATACACCTTGTCATAGGTGACGGGCTTGCCATGGCGGTCCTTCAGCCCGTCGCGCGGCAGCACCATGATCGCGCCGTTCATGCCCGACACCACATGCCAGGCCACCATGCCCGGAGGGGCGCAGTGATAGACGAAGACGCCCGGCTTCGTGGCCTTGAAGCGCAGCACGCAGCGTTCGCCGGGGTTTACCTGGGTCAGTGCGCCCCCGCCAAGTGCCCCGGTCGCGCTGTGGAAGTCGATGTTGTGCATCAATTCGTTCGCGGCGTCGTTGATCAGCGTCAGTTCGACGTAATCGCCTTCGTGGACCACCATCAGCGGCCCCGGCACCGTGCCGTTGAAGGTCGAGGCCCAGATTTCCGCGCCGCTGTCGTCAAGCTTGATCTTCTTCTCGATGATGGTCATCTCGAACTCGACGACCTTCGGACCGCCGGTGGCGACGGGTTCATGGCCATGGACAAAGGGCGGATCGACCAGCTTCACCTTGACGCGCGGCAGGCTGGCCACGTCGGGGGCGGCGGCGGGCGTCAACACTGCGCGGGCCGCATCCGTGGCCTCGGCTGCGGCGGGGCGCACCTGGGTCAGGGCCCCGGCGATGGCGGCACCGGCAAGGATGGTGCGGCGGCTGACGGAAAAGGCAGTCATGGCTGGCTCCGTTGGATTGTGTGACGGGCCGGATCTTTCCGGTCAGGGACACTGTGCCCCCTCCCGCGCGCCGCTTCGTTGTGCCGGAACAATCACGACCCGCTGAACTGGCCCCTTGCTTGCCCTGGCGCAAAGAGCCCGCGTTTTTCCGTCCTATCGCTGGAAGCAGATCGTCGAAGGAGAGTTGCGATGTCCGCCGAGAAACGCCCCCGAATCCCCCGTGGCCTGAAACAGGACGGGGCCGCGCTGTGGTCCTATGGCTTCCGGCCGTTCTTCCTGGGCGGCGCAGTCTGGGCCGTGGCGGCCATGGCGCTGTGGATCGCGGCGCTGGCCCATGGGCTGCCCCTGGGCGGCGATTTCGGCGCCCCCCTGTGGCACGCGCATGAGATGGTCTTCGGCTTCGCCCCGGCGGTGCTGGCGGGGTTCCTGCTGACCGCCATCCCGAACTGGACGGGCAGCCTGCCGGTGTCCGGGCGGCCGCTGATGGGCCTGGTGGCGATCTGGGCCGCCGGGCGGATTGCCATGGCGGGCGCCGCCCTGACCGGCGTGCCGCTGGCCGCGCTGATCGACGCGGCCTTCCTGCCCGCGCTGCTGGCCATCGCGGGGCGAGAGATCGTCGCGGGCCGCAAGTGGAACGACCTGAAGGTTCTGGGCGGATGCGCCGCCGTCATGGCGGGCAACCTGGGCTTTCACGCCGCCGTCCTGACGGGGGGCGATCCGCAGGCCTGGCTGCGCGCGGCGGTGGCGGGTTATGTCCTGCTGGTCCTCATCATCGGCGGGCGCATCATTCCCAGCTTCACCCGCAACTGGCTGAAGCAGCAGGGCGCGGATCGGATGCCGGTCGCCTATGACCGCTTCGACATGGGCGTGATCGCCTGTTCGGCCATGGCCCTTGCCGCCTGGACCCTGGCGCCCGAGGCGCGCATGACGATCGGGGCCACGCTGGTCGCCGCAGGTCTGAACGCGGCGCGGCTGGTCCGCTGGCGGGGGCTGGCGGTCCGGTCCGAGGGGCTGCTGCTGGTGCTGCACGGCGCCTATGCCTTTGTGCCGCTGGGCTTTGGGGCACTTGCGGCGGCGGGGGCGGGGTGGCTGCTGCCGGTATCGGCGCTGCATGTCCTGACCGTGGGGGTGATCGCCACGATGATGCTGGCGGTGATGACGCGGGCCACGCGCGGCCATACGGGCCGGGCGCTGACAGCCTCGCGGTGGACGATGGCTGCCTATGGCTGCCTGTTCGCGGCCGCGCTTGCCCGGCCCCTGGCGGATCTGACCGGGGCCATGGGGCTGATGGAGGCATCGGGCGCGCTGTGGATCGCGGGTTTCGCGCTGTTCATCGCCGAACATGCGGGGATGCTGCTGCGGGTGCGGCGGCAACCGCGTGCCGCGACGGCCTGAGACCAGGCAGCGGGCTGTCAGAACGCCCTTGCCTCCATCCTGTCGGGTGTCCATGGCGGGGTCCAGGTGAGGGTGACCTGGGCCTCGGTGATGCCCGGCACGGCCAGGGCGGCGTCCTCGGCGCCCCTGCGCAGCATCTCGGACAGCGGGCAGCCTCGGGTGGTGGTGGTCAGGGTGACGCGGGCGGTGCCATCTTCGACCGCCACCTCGTAGATCAGGCCCATCGCGACCAGGTCGCCGCCGGTTTCCGGATCGACCACCCCGCGCAGGGCGGCGATGACGGCGGCGCGCAGATCCTCAGCCATGCTCCGCCTCCCCCTCCGGCCCGCCCGAGCGGACCAGCAGCCGATACGATCCCCCGTCGGGCGCGACATTGCCCGCCCATTCATGCCCGCGGGTGGCAAGCTCGGGGAACAGGAAGATCGGCTCGCGGTCGAGCAGCGCGAACAGCACGTCGCCCGCAGGCAGGGCGGCGAGCGTCTCCAGGATGCGCACCATCGGCTCGGGCGGGGTCAGGCCGGTCAGATCCAGGGTCACGGACGGGTCGGGCCACAGGGCGGCGCCGGGTGCCGAGCCGGGGGCGAGGCCCGCATCCGGCGTGCCATCCTCCAGGGGGGCGAAGACCACCTCCCAGGCGCCGTCGGGGCGCTGGCGGTCGCTTGCGGCAAAGCCACGGTTGGCCATCACGCCGAACAGGGGCGCGGGCCGGAAGGGGGCGATCAGGCGCAGCGCCTGGCCGGGCAGCAGCCGGTCGGCGGCGGCCATGATGGCGCCGAAGGGCTCCTCGCCGCGCGCAAGCTGGGGGCGGACGTCAAGCTCGAAGGGATCGGGGGCGGTCATGGGGGGCACCTTGGAAGGGAAGGGGAAGGATGACGGGCGGCAGCCTGTCAGGCCGCCGCGCGGGGTCGAGATGGCGCAGGCGGCGGATCGCCCAGGCCTCGCGGCCAAGGCCAAGCGCGCCCAGCAGCATGGCAAGCGCGGCCAGCCGGAAGCCGCCGGCATGGCCCATGGCCAGGGCCGCCGTGCCGCCCGCCACCCCTGCCGTCCACAGGCCCAGCCAGCGGCCCGTCGCGCGGGCATCGGTCAAATCCGAGACCAGCGGCACGGGACGCCGCCCGATCTGCGGGGCGAAGATCTGGATCCAGGTCAGGAACGAGACGATCCTGACCATCTGCGCCAGGGTCAGCGTGGACAGCCAGCCTGCAAGGGCCAGGAATATCGCAGCCTCGGCCCAGCGGCCGCCCCACAGCATGGCGGCGGGTAGCAGCAGGGCAGAAAGGGCCAGAAAGGCCAGGGCGGCGCGGCTCCAGCGCATGTTCACCTCCAGTTGCGGGCGGCGGCGGCTGCGCCACAGGCGCGCGGTTTCGGCCAGGTAGAGACCGGCACTCGCGGCACCGGCAAGAGCGGCCAGAAGGCTCAGGGGCAGGGCGCCGCGCCCGATGAGCGCCAGCCCTGCTCCGCCAAAGGTTAGCCCCAAGGCCAGGCCCGCGCCCCCGAAAACCGCCCGCCGCAGGGGGCCGTCGGTTTCGGGCGCCAGCAGGAACATCGCGAACAGCTTGTAGCTGACCCCGAAGGCCGCCAGCGTCAGCCAGCCGCCCGCGCCCAGCAGGATGTGGGCGGGCATGGCGTCGGGAAGGCTGACCGGCAGCCCGGCCCCCGCAAGCGCCGCCGCCATGACCGTTCCCGTGGCCCAGAGCCCGGCCAGGGCAATCAGCGCCAGGACGACCATGCGTCCCTCGGCCCCTGCCAAGCCCTTGGCGGCGATCAGCGTCGGCACCAGCATCGCCCCCGCCAGGCCGAAGCCCGCCGCCAGCAGAACGGGCGCGGCGGCCAGCAGCCCCTGGCCCGGTCCCCAGCCCTCCAGCGACAGGAACCCCGCCGCCAGCACCGCCGTGCCCCCGCCGGTCAGCAGCAGCGCGGAGAGCGCCAGGCCGGGCCACGCCACGGGCCGCGCGCAGAGGACCGGCGTGAACTGGATCAGCGCCCCCAGCATCATCATCCCCAGCCAGCCCAGGGCGAACAGATGCACCGCCGCCAGGGCGAGGCCGGTGGACCAGGCCCCCGGACCCGCCAGGCCCACGACCCCCAGGCCCAGGGCGGCGATCAGGAAGCACAGCGCCCAGGCAAACCACGCCAGCGTCCAACGGGAAAGCTGCTTGCCGATCATCCGCCCCACCATCGCAATGATATCCCCCACCTTGCCGCAGGAAATCCGGTCGCGTCTTTGCGGGCCGTCAAAGAGCGTGGCGCCGGAACGGGCTTGGGGAAGCCGCCAAGTGCGTCTCGGCAGATGGATCTGGAAACGGCGGCAGTCGGATGTCGTCTGCACGATCTATCGGAGGATCGCGCTGGCCTTCCTGGTCCTGCCGTATCCGCACCGGGCAGGGCTATCTGGAACCTGTCGCCTCCGAATGACGCGGCTGAACGGAGGCCGCGACAAAGGCAGCCATGCGGCGGTCATCCTCGGTTTCGGCACCCGTCGCCCAGGGGCGAAAGCGCAGGCGGAAGGCGGCAAGGCGGGTTTCGGGGTCCACGGCGGGATAGCCGATGCGGGTCAGGCTGACCCCTAAGGGCGCGTCCGCGCCGATCCCGCCCGGCAGCGCCAGGCCTTCGCAGGCCAGCCGCTGCCAGTCGAAGCGGGGGCCGGGGTCGATCTTGCGGCCAGGGGCCATGTCGGAATGGCCGATCACGCCATCCGGCCCGATCCCCCAGCGGGCCATGATGCCGCGCAGCAGCAGCGCCACGGCGTCCATCTGGCGGGCGGGGAAGGGGCGGTCGCCGGGATTGGCGATCTCGACCCCGATGCTGCGCGAGTTCACGTCGTCGCGGCCCTGCCACGATCCCGCGCCCGCATGCCAGGCGCGGCGATCCTCGGGGACAAGCGCCTCGGCCCGGCCATCCTCGTGGACCAGCCAATGGGCGCTGACCTCGGCCGCGGGGTCGCAGAGGCGCGCGCGTGCCTCGGCAGTGTCTGCCATGCCGGTATAGTGCAGCACGATCAGTTCGGGACGCTGGCCCCGCCTGTCGCCATGGTTGGGGCTCGGGAAATCGCCGCTCACAGGGGCGGCTGGTCGCCCCGGCGCATCGCTTCGGGCACGATCACGATCGGCGCGTTCGGGTTGCGGACAACCCGAGCCGGGGCGGGCGCGGCCTGGACAGGAGCAGCCTTGACCTTCTTCACAACCCGCACGCCGGTCACGCCCATGGTCGGCGGGACCGGCACCGGGCTGCGCCCGGCGATGTCGGCGCCCGTGGGGGCATAGAAGGGCCGCGCGACAGGAATGGTCCTGGGCGATTCGGCATTCGTCACCAGGGCGGCTTCCCGCGCGGTGTGGTACTGGCCATAGCGGGTCGGGCCGAAGTTGTAGTTCGGGTTCCAGCCCAGGTGTTCGCCGCAGCCGGCAAGCGCCAGCACCGAAAGGATCAGACAGCCGCGCATCATGCCTCCTGAATATGCCAAGGCCGACCCTACCACCAGCGGTCGGGCTTGGCCACAAATCCGGCGGCGCGTTCCAGGACAAGCGCGTGGTTCAGCAACTCGCCCTCTCCGAAGGGCTTGCCGAACAGTTGCAGGCCCAGGGGCAGGCCCCGGCTGTCCTGTCCCACGGGAACCGCGATGCCGGGCAGGCCGACCAGGTTCAGCGTGACGGTGAACACGTCGTTCAGATAGGCCTGCACCGGATCTGACTGATCCAGCGACCCCAGCGGGAAGGCGGCCGACGGCGTGGTCGGCGCCAGGATCGCGTCGATGCCGTCCGCGAAGGCATTGTCGAAGTCGCGCTTGATCAGCGCGCGGACCTTGCGGGCGCGGTTGTAATAGGCGTCGTAAAAGCCCGCCGACAGCACATAGGTGCCGATCATCACCCGGCGCTGCACCTCGGGGCCGAAGCCCTCGGCACGGGTCTTCTCATACATCTCGACGATGCCGTCGCCCTGACCCAGCTTCGCGCGGCGCCCGTAACGCACGCCGTCATAACGGGCGAGGTTCGACGACGCCTCGGCCGGCGCGATGACGTAATAGGCGGGCAGGGCGTATTTCGTATGCGGCAGGCTGATATCGACGATCTCGGCCCCCGCGTCGCGCAGCATGTCCGCGCCCTGGTTCCACAGCACCTCGATCTCGGAGGGCAGGCCTTCACGGTATTCGCGGGGGATGCCGATGCGCTTGCCCCGGATGTCGCCGGTCAGCGCGGCCTCATAATCCGGCACCGCCACGTCGGCGCTGGTCGAATCCTGCGGATCGACGGAGGCCATGGCGCCCAGCATGATCGCCGCGTCGTGCAC
>NZ_JBDPNJ010000035.1:0-21650 GCF_039770665.1 Paracoccus sp. SSK6
GCCGCAATGGCCGAGGCCGAACTCGATGCCTTTGAGGAGAAATGGGCCGGGAAATACGCGTCCATCGCCCCAGCCTGGCGACGCGCATGGGCCGAGGTGATCCCGTTCTTTGCCTTCGATCCGGCGATCCGCAAGATCATCTACACCACGGATGAGATCGACAAGACCTTTGTCGCGTTTGCTGCTATTCTTTCATGGTGCGATCGACCTCGTGGCGAAGCGTGGCGTGTCGGCTGGAAACGTCACCGGGCAGCCCATCCAGTTCCTGCCGATTTGAGGCGGTCGCACACCTGCTTCCTGTTCCGCACGGGTGTGACTTCCAGGCTGAGACGAACTGCTCGTAGCTCTTCTCGGCCTGCTCGACGATCTTCATCTCCTGATGTCGTATGTCCTTGACGTTGTAAGCATAGCTCGCGCCCCGCCGATTGCCCTTCTTCTGCGGCTGTCCGGCCGCCAGTTCCATGGCACGCAGCTTGTAGGCGACCAAGCTTGGCCGAGCCCAACGGTAGTCCTCACCTTTCGCCAGCATGTGCCAGCACAAGGTGGCGAGTTTGCGGGCCACTGCAACCGCGGCGATCTGATGGCCGCGACGCGCCCTGATGCGGATGAAGAACGCGCGCAGAGGACCGGGTGCTTTCGCAGCGGCCCAAGCAGCCTCGACCAGCATGGCGCGGGCATGGCTGCGCCCCACCTTGCTGATCCGGCCATGGTGGGCAGCACCCAGGCCCGACTGGCGCACACGCGGGTTCAGGCCAAAGTAGCTCACCAGCTTCTGGGCCGAGCTGAACCGCTCAATGCTGCCGATCGCAGCCATCAGCCCGGCAGCAACCGCCAGATTGACGCCCGTGATTGTTACCAGACGCTGGATTGCCTCGTTCTCCAAGGCGTCTTGGGCAATGTCTTGGTCGAGTTGGGCAAGGTCTTCTCCGAGTCGATCCAACTCGCGGATGTGACGGGCAATCGCAGCCCGCTCATCTTCGGGAACGGGTTGGCGTGCGAGCCAGTCCCGGCCGCGACGGCTGAACAGATCCGCGTGCGGACACTTCGGGATCAGGTGTGCATGCAAGATGGCATGCACCTCGTTCTTGATCCGGGTCCGGTGTCGGACAACCTGATGGCGGCGCGCGACAAGCCGGCGCAGCCGCTCCGTGGCCGCGTCCGGGGTCCAGATCTCCGGCAGATACCCGGCAGCGTGCAGGCTTGCCAGCGTCGCTGCGTCAACCTTGTCGGTCTTCACATGGGCATGGGCGATAGCCTTGACCTGAAGCGGATTGGCGATCACCACACGCGCAACGTGAGGCGACAGCACTCGCGAGACCGCCATGCAATTGCCAGTCGCCTCGATGACGACCTCGTCCGTCTTTAAAAGCTGCCTGCCAAATCCCTCCAGGGCCGTGCGGGTCATGTCGACCCGGCCCCCGTGTCGGGTAAGGCCGTTTTCCCAAATCACCACCTCTCCAAAGGTGCGGTGGATGTCGATGCCGATCACGCGTCCCATGGGCGCCTCCCTTGCCAGTAACAACAAGCGGGAGCGGCGGGGCGACACGACAACTACGGATTCGCGCTCTCGGCGCAACCGGGCGAGTCGCAGAGGCGGTCAGCTACTAATTCGAGCTCGAAGCTCATCGAATAGATCGACCTGCCCGCACCTTCGTGCTCCCAGTGCCTCTGTCCCGGATGCTCACAGCATATACCCTTGCGGGTGTGATAGGGCCGGATAATGGCACCAAGATCTTCATACCGGTTACCAATGCCATAGAAAGTTTGAACCGGGTCATCCGCAAGTCGATCAAGACCCGAGGGTCATTCCCCACAGACGAGGCGGCGACAAAGCTGATCTACCTGGCCATCCGCAGCTTCGAGAAAGACGGCCGAAACGTCCGGGAATGGTTTGCGGCCCGCAACCAGTTCGCCATAATGTTCGGCGAGCGCTTCGACGCTTGAGTATCTGAAACCGCATGGAGCCGGTCAGATACACAAAGTTCAGGACACTCCCGGCCAGATCCACGCACTCGTCTCTACGTCCGTTGACGGCTGCAATGCCGCGCTGACGTCAGGATTCTTTCTGCCCTCTCTATCGGCCTTCTTTCATGAAAGATAGATAGCGGCAGCAATGTCCCGCATAGTCGCCAGTCACTGGCTGCTTTAGTCCAATGCTCCTGCCTGCGGACGGCCGATGGGAAACATATCTTCGCCGTAGTGGTGCAGCTTAACGTGATGGCTGCGGCAAAGCCACCGCACGTTCAGGGGTTCATCATATCGGTCGTGATGAGCATCGACCTTAGCCGTGCCGCAGACTTCGCGGAGTGGTGGCTGCAGGAATTCGGACCAGTTGCCAAGCTTTGGCAATTGGCGAAGGACTGATCCGCATGTCGAAACGAAAACGCTGTCTGACCGAGTTCAAGGCGAAGGTGGCGTTGCAAGCCATCCGTGAGGAACTGACGGCGGCCGATCTGGCCAGGAAGGACGACATCCATCCATGAAGGGCATTAGTGGCGCGATCCTTCCTGTCCCCTGTGCCTGCGATCACAATATCCGCAAGGTCCTTGCCCGTCTTGGGTTCTTTATCTCTTCACCAGATCGCAGCAAGCATCGGTAGCAAAGGTTCTGCCAATGCAAAGCACTGGCCGCACGACACGGCTATTCAGAGCTGACGGATTGCCTTGACGGTCTGCGTCTGCAACTCCGTCGCCGTTACCGTGGTCAGGAAGGCCACGTCCACCGCGTCGCGGCCCACGGCGATCAAGGCCATCTCGTCGGCCTCAGCCATGCCGGTGGGGTCGATCAGGTGCCAGGTGCCCTCCAGATAGACCTCGGCCACGGCATGGAAATCGGGTGGCTCGACCCCAGGGGCGAAGACGCTGGCAATGCGCGCGGGGATCTGGGCCGCGCGGCACAGCGCGATCATCAGGTGGGCGTAATCGCGGCACACCCCGCGCCGTTCCAGAAAGGTATCCGCCGCCGTGGTCGAGGCATTGCTGACGCCCGAGACATAGTCCAGCCGCTGGCTTATCCAGTCGCGGATCGCCATGACCTTGGCGCCGCCGGTCTTGTCGCCGAACCGCTGGTTCACGAAGGGCACGAAGCGTTCCGCCTGGCAGTAACGCGAAGGCAGCAGATAGCGCAGCGCATCGCCCGACATCTCGTCCATCTCCATCGCGGTTAGGCGTTCGAAGACCGGGCGGGGTCGCGTCACCACCACGCTGGCGGAATAGTTGCAGCGCAGATCCTCCGCCGTGCGGATGATGATCTTTTCGCCGATGCCTTCCTCGCCGGGGACGCGGGCCAGATGCTCGACCGGGCCGAAGTCGATGGTGGCGTTGCTGATCTCCTGCCCGAAGGCCCCGGCGGCCTCGACCGCCAGGATCGCAGGTCCCGGCGTCAGAAGCTTGTAGCTCAGTTCAACCTCGACCTTCATCCGCATGCTTGTCCGCCCCTACCTGCCACGGCACCGAACGACGGCCCGGCAGGATTGGATCCGAGAGATATAGTTGAAAGTTGACGGGACCGTAAAAAGCCGATCCATTTCGAAAGCCGTTTTGCCCATGATCAAGGCTCACGCAGGTCCTGCATGAGCAGTTTGGAATTACGTTCTACAGCCAGTCGCCGGGTTACCTGCTTCCCCCGCTTTGGTACGAATATATCCGCGCCCGACTGGATCAACGCGACCATCCCGGGTCAAGGCCTGGGGCAGTGGACCGCGCTCGTCGTCTGGGCACTCATTTCATGCTCGGCCCGCTAGCTGGTGGTTGCGGATCTCCAGCCTCCAGGATCGTTTTATGCCGTCGATCCATTCGAGCATGGTTCCTATGAGGCGGCTTTTGCAGAAGCGCAAAGGCTTGCTGCAAAATAGCCTGGACATCAGCTCCGCGCGTCTGTGCACGGATCTTCGAGACAGAGGCATCTGACGGCCCTCGGACATTCTGCGGAGAGACAAGAAAGGGAGATGGAGAGAGGCCCCTCGATCTGTTGCAAGGACAGGCTCGGCATCTCCGCGCCTTGTTCAAGATTGGTCTTCCTGCACAGCCAAGTGGCAGGCAAGTTCACAAAAATTGTCGGTGACAAGACACGTCGTCAACTTCAGGATCACGTAGCCATCTGCACCCAACCCTGAACCGGCGCACGAGAGACCCTCCGTCTGAGCAGGTTGAAGCAGCGTTCGTCCAGTCCTTAAGAACCAACTCAACCACTGTTAGGAATTCGGCCCTCACATAATCGCGGGAGTTGATCAAGTTGCACAGGAATGTTTACGGTTTGCTGTCCTGTCCTGCGAGGAACCGCTGTGCCTGATCGGAAACCAAAGACGCCGCTTGCCGATCAGCACATGTTTCTGTCGCCGCAGCTTGATGCTTCGGCTCCTACGGCTTTCCCGAAAGCCATGCGGCCAGCTTCGCACTCGTGGCCTACGCCTCGGCCTGGCTGAAGTGCTGGCATCCCGACGCCTTTTGCGCGGCACTGCTCAACAGCCAGCCGATGGGCTTCTATGCCCCCGCGCAGATCGTGCGCGACGCGCAGGAGCACGGTGTCGAGATCCGGCCAGTTTGTGTGAACGCCTCCCGTTGGGACTGCACGCTGGAACCGACTGGACGGCCCGAGGACGAGGGCAGCCGCTTTGCCGTCCGCCTCGGCCTCAGGATGATCAAGGGGCTGGCGAACAGCCATGCCGCAGCGATTGTCGCGGCGCGGGCGGATCAGGCCTATGCCTCAATCGAGGATCTCTGGCGCAGGGTCCGTGTGCCGATTGCCGCCCTGACGCGGATCGCCGAGGCCGACGCCTTTCGTCCCAGTCTCGGTCTGTCCCGCCGCGACGCCTCTTGGGCCATCAAGGGACTGGCTCCCGAGGAGCTGCCGCTCTTCGCGGCGGCATCAGATCGTGCAGGAGAAAACAATCCTGAGCCAGCCGAGCCCGCTGTCGTGCTCCGCCCGATGACCCTGGGCCGCGAGGTGGTCGAGGATTACGGCCATACCGGACTGTCGCTGCGCCGCCATCCGGCCTCGTTCCTGCGCGACACACTGAAGCAGCGCCGCACCGTGACCAGCGCCGAGGCTATGGGCAGCCGCGATCGCCGCTGGCTGGAAACCGCCGGCCTGGTGCTGGTCCGCCAGCGGCCGGGATCGGCCAAGGGTGTCATGTTCATCACCATCGAGGACGAGACCGGTGTCGCCAACCTCGTGGTCTGGACGAAGGTTTTCGAGGCGCATCGTCGGATCGTCCTTGGGGCCGGCATGATCGCCGTGCAGGGCCGCAGCCAGAGGGAGGGTGAGGTGGTGCACCTCGTTGCCCATCGGCTGACCGACCTGTCCCGCGAACTCGGAAGCGTCGGCAGGCAAGGCACCGTCTCTCCCCTGCCCCATGGCCGCGGCGACGAGATCCACCATGCCGTTCCTGCCCCGGATCCGGGCGCCTCGGATCCCGAAGGCCCTCGGCCACGCAACATGTATGTCCGCAGTCTCAACCTCGATACGATCGCGGTGAAAGGGCGAGATTTTCGGTGAAAGAGGCCGGTACAGCGAAGTGAGACAATCGATGAGACCCTCTGCTGAAGAGGATTCTCAAACGAATTCGCGTCCCAAATAGAGACACCAATTGACAGGCGGCCTTTTTCGTGTCACTCTTTGTGACATCAAGATGAGGAGCGTTCTGTGACCATCCCGCGATCCTACAACAGCCCAGTGCGCGAGGAAAAAGTCCGCGAGACCCGTGAGGCCATCCTTTCCGCGCTGTTGACGCTGATGCAGTCCTCGGCTCTCCCGGACGACATCAGCATGGAGGCAATTGCCACGGAGGCAGGCATTCAGCGCCGCACCATCTTCCGCCATTTCGCCAACAAGGACGATCTGCTCTTGGCCTTCTGGCCATGGCTCAATGCCAAGATCGGAGCTTCCACCAAGCCCGAAACGCTGCAGGACGTAGTGGCCGGTCCCCTCCAGACCTTTCCGCTGTTCGATCGACATGAGCCAGCCATGCGTGCCGCCCTTCATTCCCGCACCGGCCGGCAGATGCGCCTGGCCACCGTTCCCGCGCGGCGACTGAATTTCTCGGCAGCACTGGCGCCCGTGCTCGGCGCCCTTCCTGCCGATCAGCGCCGAAAGATCGAGGCATTGGCGCACCTCCTCTACTCCGCCTCCGCATGGGAGGTGCTGAAGGATTATGGCGGCCTGGACGGCACCCAGGCCGGAGAAACCGCATCCTGGGCGCTCGATCTGATCCTGTCCGCGGCCAAGTCTGCCGAAACTGCTGCAAACGCAACCATCGCCAACAGAGGAGAGATGCGATGAGCCTTGACGTGACAACCGATAGCACCGCCGAGTATCTCTGGGTTATGGCGGACCGCATCCGCTTTCTGGGCGGTGTGCCAGGCTCGGATCTGGAGCTCATCGATATTGAAGTGGCACCCGGCTCAGGCACGCCCCCGCACCTCCACGACTCTCCTGAACTCTTCTACATCCTTGAGGGCGAGATGACAGTCCGCCAGTGCGCGGCGGGCCTGCCGCCACGCATTGTAAAGGCTGGTGCGGGCACTTCGGTGCGGGTGCCTTCCCGGGTGCCACACAACTATGCCAACGAGAGCGACAGACCGGCTCGCATGCTGGTGATGCTGGCATCCTCGATGATCGCCTTTTTCCGCGACATCGGATCGACGGAACGCCCACAAGGCGCACCTGACTTCGCCGGCATCGGCGCAGCCATGGACCGCCACGGGATCAAGATGGCGTTGGAACCCGCAAATGCCACCGAAGGCGAACTGCAAGATCAAGCGTGATTACGAGAAGCGCGCCTACAAATGGCGGCACATGGCCGAAGCCTTCTTTGGAAAAAAGAAAGGAGTTCTGGAGCTATCGCCAAGCGCTACAAAAAGACCATTTGGACCACATCAGGCACATTCGTCTTAGTCGCGTCCCAGTGCGGCCATCATTCAAGACGCAGGTGCGGTCCCCACCGTCACCAAGGCGATGTTTGGCCGATTTGGTGACCTAGGAAAATATGCGCTGTCGTTCGGACGGTCGGCTTAGACTCCACGTGCTAACTACATTCAAAACTCAATATCTGCCAGGATCCCATAAGCCTGAGGTTGCTTCCTGTTCCCGGGCTCCGCAACCGCCTGAATCATGCCGCCTGCTTCTATCCGACCGATTTGCTTTACCTCTTTGAAGCGGCATCGACCGCGGCTGACAAGACAGCCGTGAAGGCTTACTGGCCGTTCACTTGCTGCCTAGCAACATAGCTCAGTCATCCACTAGCCTTGCAGAGCGCACAGCGAAACGTCCTAAAATTGCCAACTGGCAATTTTTACTTTTCTGTCCTGCCCAGAAGGTAATCATCCAGGGCTGATCGAAGTTCCGCGGTGTCAATACTGTTTGGGAATTCAATCCGAACCCTTTTCCCGCGCTTTTCGATGGTGACGCCATTCACGGGCTTGCTGACCTGGGGTACGGGGCCGTATGCCGCAGCCTTCAAGCGCGATAGGACCTTTGGCACAGCAACATAGGCTCCCTGCCCCACCCTAGCCTTTCCCTGTTCGGCCGCGATCCTTTCCGCTTCGACTAGCACTTTGTCTTCAGCATCATGAAGCATCGGGCGTATCTGTCGGGCATGTAATTCCCGGATTTCGGTAATGCTGGGCCAAGCGTCGATGATAGCCTTTGGCAGACGAGCAAGATGCAGATAGCGCGACAACCATGCCTCGGACACTTCGAGCCGCGCGGCCATGGTCTTTTGCTTGCCGCCGTAATAGGCGCCGAGCGCCTGAAGATAGTCCCGGGCCCGTTCGTAGTCACTCAAGTCGGCGCGGTCACGGTTTTCGATATCAGCGAGGCGAAACGCTTCCTCGTCGGTCAGGTCGCGGACTTCGATCAGATAGCGGAACTGGGGATAATTGTTAGCGCGCAGCCAGCTTATGGCAAAATGCCGACGGGCGCCGCAGATGACTTCGTATTCCGCCCCGTGCCCCATCGGCAGCTTGCGAACAATCGCGGGAAATTCTTGTTGTCCTTGAGATCTTAGGCTGTCGATCAGCTCGCGGCAGTTTTCCTCGGTCAGCAAGTCATAGGCCCGGTTGTGCCGGGACCACATTATGCAGCTTGCGGGATCGACCCATCTTAACACCTTTTCCTCGCGCTCACCGGTCTCCGACAAGGCGTTTGTACGTTTCAGAAACCGCGCTCCGGCCCGGTCCGACGTCGCCGGCGCAGGTAGGTCCTTCAGGACATCGTCAAAGATAGCATCGTGCCGCTTGCTCACAACAAGCCCTCCTTGCGCAATTGCCGGTGATGGCTTGGCCATGTCTTCCGGACCAACAACTCGACCTCGCGCCCAACTGCGTCAAGATAGGCGCGGCATCGCTTGTGCGTCTCGGTCCTGGTTGCGGGGCCTGTCAGTTCGTAGACCGTCATCAAATTGGCAGTCGCATTATCGATCTCGGCCGAATCCTTCAGCGACACGTTCAGCATGTCCTGAGGAAAAACCGCGTCCATCATGCGCTTGATGGCTTGATGGGCGGATTTCTGATCGTTCATTTTGGATGTCAGGATCTTTACGAAGCTGTATTCCCGCGGGCCGCCATGCCGCGCCAGTTCCGCCAGGGTCGATTCCATCATCTTCAGAAAATGCGCGGTGGAAGCGAAGTCAATATTGTTGGGCGGCGCCGGGATCAGCAAGGCATTGGCCGCACGCAACACCGACAAGGACAGCATCCCAAGCGCCGGCGGTGGATCCATCAGAATGATGTCGAACTGATCCGCAATGGAAGCTACGCCGTCGCGCAACCGGTCAAGGATAAAGACCGGATCACGCGCCATTCGGGCGGCAAATTCGTACTCTGCGTCATAAAGCCCAAGATTCGCGGGTATCAAAGCGATCCCCGGCCAATAGGTCGCCTGCAATCCATAATGCAGCGACTTCGGGCCGCCATGCTGCAGAAATGGGTAAAGCGTATCTTCCTCTTCGTGTACGTCGACGTCCGGGTTCAAGCCGAAGACCGCCGTCGTTGAGGCCTGCGAATCGCAGTCTATGACACAGACACGATAGCCTCGGAGTGCGAAATATTGTGCCAGGTGCACCACCAAGGTAGTCTTCCCAACGCCGCCTTTGAAGTTTTGCACTGCCATAATCAGCGGTGGATCGTCAGGATCGCGGTGCGGAAGTGTACCGAATACCTCTCGCATGCGGTTTACCTCGGCAAGACTGTATCCGTGGCGCCGGTTGGTGGTCTCATCCTTGGCAGGTTCGGGAAGCCGTCCATCGGCCTCCGCATCGCGGATCGCTTTCTCCGACCGGCCAACCATCTCGGCCGCCGTACGGACATTAAAGAGCAGATCTAGCTGCTTATGTGTTCCGGGCGAAAATACTCTTTCCCGCAGTCGTTCGATCACTGTCGTGGCACGCTGGCTAAGGACGGCAAGCTCGTCCAGTGTGACCGGGGGTAGGGCATGGTTCATTGTTACGACTTCGCTGCTTTGTTCCCGGCACTATGTCGAGAATCAGTGATGGCGTAAAGTTCGGTTTTTCGAATCTAACCTAGAGAAAACCGATAGTTTGCAGGTCGCCCGAGAAGGAATGGTTTTGGCGCTTTCCAGCCGCCAGATTAGGGGCGGTTTGTCCCATTTTGTAAGCGTTGGCGGCTTGGTTGCTGTTGGGACCTGTGGATAAAATCAAACCAACGCTTTGTTCAGATTCATCAGATTCAGATTCAAGGAAGGCAAGTGGTTGTTTAGTATTTGTTTTCCGTCGTTAATCTTACAAATTGGGGTGCTGTAGCTTACCTTCTGGGACAGTATTCCTTACGATTCGGGACTGGGGTCCTTACAGGAAGGGTGCTGCCCAAGACTTACATTTTGGTTGGCGGGACGATTGTCTGGCAAAGCTCGAGAATTGTCTTGCAAAAGCAGGACGTTGAATATCATTCGACCTAGTCTCTCCGAATCAAGCCTTACGTTTTGGGTGGCCGTTCTACCTTTTTTGGCAATATGCTTGAAAGCTTACTTCCATGGAGCTACAAAAGTAAGACCTTAGAAGTATGGTGAACTGTGGCAGACGCATCAATTAGGACGGTTGAAGCGCGGCCTAACGCCGACAGTTTGGTCAAGCCAGGCGAACTAGTTGACCTTGTCGAGGTGACTCCTCTGACCCTTAACGACCGTCGGATCTACAATCAGCTTTTGGAAAACGCCTGGGATGCCATTGATAAGCCCGTCACCCATATCATTGCTAAATCCGTTTTGCGTGGTAGCCACAATTCAAACGACCGTGTCGGCGACAGCCTTGAAAGACTGATGTCTGCAATCGTTAAGGTCGCTGTGAGCTGGGATGGGGAACCGGCGATCGAACGTGTCCAGCTCTTGGGGGGAAACCTTGAGAGCAGCAGGAATGACGGATTGCTGGAGTATGAAATCCCGGCGCGGCTGAGAAAGATCATTCGGAACAGCCAGATCTTCGCGCGCCTACAGCGCGAGGTTATGTTTGCCTTGTCGTCCAAATACGCCTTGACCCTGTACGAGATGGTACAAAAGCGTGGAAACCTTCGCTGGAAATCGTCGGAACGGTTCACGCTCGACTCCTTGCGGGGCATTATGGGGGTGCCAAAGGGCAAGCTCTCGTCTTGGTCCAACCTTAAGCTACGAGCAATTGACCCGGCTGTTGCGGAGGTCAATGCGCTGTCAGATTTCATGGTCGAGATATCGCCGATCAAGACGGGCAGGGCCGTGACGCATGTCGAGATGCGGTGGTGGCGCAAGGACGGAGACGCTGGCGGGGCAGCGGATCGCGCACTGCAATTTTCCAAGGTGGGTCGGCGAATTAAGGCCGAGGGCCGGGCGGAGCAGGTGGTAACGGGGCAGGGCGCGCGGCCACGGCCAGCTTGGTTGGATAGTCACGGTCCGTCTCTGCAAACGGCAACTTACGAGACTGCAAGACTGCGTCATCCTGGCTTTGACATTTATTTCATAGAAGGTGAATGGCGTCGGTGGAGCGTATCTAAAGAGCCTCCGAAAGATCCGGATCGCGCCTTCCTAGCTTTTCTGCGAAGCTATGCCGACAAGAACCCGCTCTAAAAATTGCCAGTTGGCAATTTCTTGGGGTGGGAAGACCTAAGGCCTTAGGGTCCATTCCTCGAAATGATCGGTATGTCAGCATGTTGACTGATTCACGCCGGCTATGAACCAGGACAATACAAGATACTTCCGACTGAGTGCGGAGCAGATGCGGCGCATTTAGCCCTTCTTTCCAAGGTCCAAAGTAACCTCCGAACGCAGCGGGAAACCCTGACCGGCGTCTATCCGTAGATTGTGATCGCCAAGCAGCCCTTCATTACCCGTACGGTGACGGCCGCCTGGGCACCGACCATTGTCCGGAAGATCCTGTTGCTCTTCATGCAGTCCAAGACACCCAGTCAGATCCAGGGTTCCCCAAGGGGCGTGCATGCATTCATGGAGCGGATCGACAGCCTCAAGATCCCCATGACGGGCCGAGCACAGCTCATCGCCCTCTAGCGCATGAGTTTAGCATAGGCGCGGTGATCGGTCCGTCCGGCGGCTAGGATTGCAGCCGTGCGGGTTTCCTCAAATTTGGCCGTCAGGATTTCGATCCGTTCGCCCTGCGTGTCGATCAACGCGGACCTGTTGGCCACGACCGGCTGAGGAGATCGAGGGTCTCGCGGAGGGCGATATCAGAAAGGCCGGGGATGGGCTGTGTGGCTGGTCAGGCATAGGGTGGCCTTCCTGTTCATTCCGTTCGCAGCGCGAAGAGGCCAATGAACTCGGTATCGGCGTACTAGCAGATCTTGCGGACAAGGATCATCAGCCGGCGCTTCATGCGCAGGAGCTCGGTCCACTCGGGAAGCTGCATGAGCGCGTGCCCTCAACGCTGCCGAACGCAACCTGAATGACCTGCGGAAGATGCTGCCTGAGCCTATTATCTCCGCACGGTTCCGGTCTTAGTAGCCCTTCACGCGAAAATAAGATCCATATCTATGTAGTTAAACAATCGTTAATGCATTGCTGAGAAAAGCCGTTGTGCAGCGACAACAGCACAGAGGAAAATTACTATGAGTCTTTCCGATAGGGCGTTGGCAGCAATGGATGCGCCCCCGCGTCCTGCTGCCTCAGCGTCGCCCCTGGCAACAGCTCAAGACGATTATCCTGGCGTGATCGCCACGGATAATGATTGCCGCGTGGCAGTGTCGCCACAAGGCCGAGCTTATCTTGCCCAAGTGCGGCGGAACGGGGCTTGGTGTTCTGCAAGGACATTCCTCAATCGGGAAGCTCTTGCCTTTTATGTTACGGTTCTCAACGGGCCATGGTCTGACAAGATCCTTGCCGCCGTGGCAGAACTGCCGCGTTATCCCGAGGAATGTGCAGCGATTCTGCTCGCGGGCAAACGTGTGGGCTGATGTGCGTCAGTTCTGTCCGTCTGCCGCTCACTGGCGAGCTGGTGGCTTGTCGGGGCTGCTGGCAATGCTCGGGTTTGGTTACTTTCTATTCTGGAAGGATGCTTTCGTTTCCACTTCCAACAGTCCCAAAACGCCGGCGCGACCCGGCACTCTCTCTCGCGGCGTGTCATAAAACCTCATATCCGCTGCAGTGCAGCCAGGGGTTGAACAAGGGGATGGCTGCGGCGCAGCAAAAGCCCCGCCGAAAGGGCAGGGCTTTTGCCAAAACCAGGCACTCGGGACGGTCACTCTGAACCCAGGTCCTCGGAAACGCCTGTCACCTTATTGCAGAACATTCCTGTTGGCTGACGAATTTACGCCCATCGGCTGTTCCTTGCCGGTTTCAAGGATCTGGCTGCGCCGCAGCAAAAAGCTCCGCCTGAAGGGGCGCTTTACCGTAGGTTAAGCATATTTCGAGAAGGCCCCTCCCTGGCTTCTGATAACTGTGCTTAGGTCGCTGTGTCAGACGGTCACGGCGGCTTCCTTTTTACTGACACCTAGTGAGCCCTACACCTGTCCCTCCTCCTGGTGCTGCATGTCCGGTTCTCATCAGGGGGGCCGCGCTATCTGCCAGTGCGTTTTCTCCTTGCTTCTGCTCCTGCAAAGCCTGTGCATTGCCTCCTTTTGACTTCTTCATGTCCGCCGCGACGCAGTCGGACCCAGGGTAGAGACAAGGTCTGGGGTTCGGCCCAAACCCATGGAGAGAAAAATTCCTTCATTAATCAACTTGAAGTTGTTAATTTAGATAAGTTGCCGGCGCCTACCCCTCCGGCATAACCATCCCATCAGCCGAGCAGCCTTTTGTGTTGTCCGTTTTCAAGTTCTTGTCGCTCGGCTGGAAAGCTTTCCCCTCGATCACAGACTGGTGGCATCGCGCAAAGCACGGTTCATCTGGGTCTGCAAACCAAGCCCGCTGGCCTGAACCGAGCCATGACGCTTTGGTTCAGACGCAGGGACACGGCAACCCTCAGGTTGTCCGCTTTTTAGACGCCCTCCATTCTTGCGCATGGCCTCGACCAAGGCGGGAAAGGTCTCGTCGAACCGCTTGGCCTGGGCAAATGATCATCCGCCTTACGTGTGCAAAGTTGTGGCTCCGGCCACCTGGATCTGCGCTGAAGGTGCGGTTTCCAAAAAGTAGCGTTACAAGATCCGGGCATAGGCGTGTGTGGGCAGCCTTAAGCCGTATCGGCAGTCAAGCGCGCCCGTTCAACCGATCACGCAACAGCTTTCCTGTCTTGAAGAAAGGCACATGTTTTTGGTCCACGTCGACCGCTTCCCCCGTTCTGGGATTGCGGCCGTTCCGGGCATCACGCTTTTTTACCGAAAAAGCCCCGAAGCCGCGCAGTTCGACCCTATTGCCGCGCGCCATGGCCTCGATGATCTCATCGAAAACTGTGTCTACGATCCGCTCGACGTCACGGCGAAACAGATGCGGGTTTTCGTCAGCAAGAAGCTCAATCAATTCGGAACGGGTCATCATTCCCCCAGACGGTGTAACGGCTTCATGACGTCGTTCACCGGACTTGTGACAAAAATCGACTTAGGAAAAGGCTCCAGGTTCTATAGCGATGCCAGTTTTGGGACCGCCCCGCAAGAGAGCGGAAATCTATTGCGGGGTGTAGTGCAGCTTGGATAGCACGCCGGCTCTGGATGTCGGATGCCGCAGGTTCAAACCCTGTCACACGAAGGCAAAACTGCTCTTGGCCGGCTGGACGAGGACAGGCGTTGCTCAGCTGTCACCGGGGATATCGACCAAGCTTCAAGCTTTTCATAAAGAGAGCGGTAGGCATCATTGTGCTGATAGGCACGCAGGGCGTTCATGATCAGGGCCCACTCTTCGGCCGTCAGTCGCCTTTTAGGATCATAAAAGGGAGAAGAAGGTTGATGCTGGCGAGAGTGCATTTTTTAGCCTTCTGACAAAAAATACGATACTTCCATAGACCTGCTTGGAAGAAGTGTATTTAGGAAACCGAGGTCGTTGTGTCAGATACCCGACACTTGCCGCTGCTCCAGCTTGCCCTGCAGTTGTCTTGCCAGTCTTCCCCGCCCTCCCTTCTGGTGGAAGCGGGTTGAGGCTGGTTCTTCGCTAATCTGAACTACCGGGCTTGAATGGCTTGAATGATAGGAAATGCGAAGTGTCTACAGACCTGCTTCCGGATTTTGGTTCAGCAGCCGGGTCAGATGTGCGCGATGGTTTTCCAGGG
Source organism: Paracoccus sp. SSK6 (assembly GCF_039770665.1). Lineage (NCBI taxonomy): Bacteria > Pseudomonadati > Pseudomonadota > Alphaproteobacteria > Rhodobacterales > Paracoccaceae > Paracoccus > Paracoccus sp. SSK6. The sequence goes on from NZ_JBDPNJ010000035.1 coordinate 14,630, forward strand.
CGTCTTCGAACTGGACCAAGAGCTGGCGCGCGGTCTTTTCAAGGGCACTGTCCGGTGGAAGGCTCGCCACGATCTTGCGCTGAGAGGTAACGCTTTCCTCTCCTTGGCGGATATGACGCTGGACCATCTCGATCTCGGTCTCGCCGTGGTGCGCCATTTTTAGCCTCCTGCCCGCCTGGAGATGGCGAAGGTGATGGAACTTTAACAGGATATGTCCTTTGGCGACGTTACAGTTTCGGCTGCCTTGGAACCCTCGCTATACGGCCCTGTTCAGGTAAGGTGAGGGTTAAGCGCACTCCTTCATGGAAGGCCCTTGCACCTGGCATGGTTGTAAGGGCCTTTCGCGTCCTGGAACCTTCGCCGTGTCGCGCGGTTCAGCCCGCCCTGAATGATGCGCTGTCCTGCCGACCGAACCCCTCGCCCCCTTTGCCGCCCCCGCTTGAAGGTGTTGGCCTGGTAGCTTGCGGAAGCTCTGTGCCAAGCGCGGCACAAGGCGGCTGCGGGCCCCTAGACCACATAACCCTAACACGATGGTTCAAGCCGGGGACTGCGAGGGCTACTGAAGACAAAGTCTCCCACGCTGGCGATACTCGTCATACAGCAAGTTCAGCATATAGGCGCGGATATCATCTTCCATCCGATTGTCTTTAGTCTCTGCAATGGCCCGAAGCAGAGTTCCCTCTACAATTCGGTCTGCCGATTGCTCATTAGGCATGAGATCGCGCGCTCGATGGATCATCTCGATTACGGCTGCCTCAAGGTTAGTGCCGTCTTGCGAGACAATCGCCCGGTGCTGTTGGTGCAAATCATGCAGAAGGGGCGTCGCTGGGCTGGGCTTGGCGTAAATATGGCGATCCGCGAAGCGCACAGGAATAAGCCGCGGATCAGCTTCCGTCAGGAAGATGAAGGGGACCTCATGACGAATCAGGGAATCCGCGAGGGAAAACGACGTCTCGTCCTGAACCAGGACGTCGAGAATGGCGGCTTGCACCAGGCCGACGTACTGGATCGCCTCATGGATATCAGAAAACGGTCCTACCACCGCATCGCCTTCGGCACGGATCTCGCGCGCCAAGGTTTCAGCTATGAAAAAATCATCTTCGACCAAAAGAATACGCAGTGGTTCGAATGTCATCAGGCCCCTCCCAAGACCTTAGCGGCTCCCTCAATCACTCGGTTTACCTTACGTCATCGTATTAGCCAAACAACTTTCACGCTTTTCAGACGCAAGAATACGGCGACCTTAGAGCTCTCCGCTTTTGGGCGCTCTCCGACACTCTTGCGCATCGCCTCGGCCAAGGCTGGAAATGCCCCTGTGAACGGCCTTGCTGGATCTCCGCTCCCACTGGCACGCAAATGGCGATTCAGATTTCTAACAAAGCGGTCTGGATACTTAGAAGATAAACCACAGGTGGATTTCCATTTTTCTTCTCATCTAATTGGAGAAAAAAACGCTAATAAACAGGATGTTAGAGGATAACGATTGTGTTATCTATATGTGGCTTCCACCGTGATTCTTGGGAGCCTTTGTTTTTGTTTGGAGTACACGTCAATGAGTGCTGTAAGTAAAATCTTACTCGCTTCAGCGATTGCCGTCGCTGCAAGTTCAGCGTCTCACGCTGCAACCTTTGCCGTTTTCGACGATGTGGCCGGTGGACGCGCCAACTTCGACGCAGTGGCGACTGGTGCCGGGGGGACAGTGACTGTCGACACATGGACCGGCCTGACTGGCGGGACCGTGATTGATCGAGGCGCCTATAAAATCACCCGCAACAACGGCGGGTTTCTTTCCACGACTACATATGGTTCTCTGTCTGGCCAAGTGACTGACATCAGTCCTGCGCGTAATGATGGCGGTTCGGACGGCGGCATTCGGACCGCCCCATCGGATTACTTCAACTCGGGCGTTACATTGACCTTTGGGTCTGCGGTTAATGCAATCGGGTTCGAGGTTGGAGACTGGGCTACCTGCTGTCATGACCCGGTGACTGAGCTGTTTATTTCCTTTGACGGAGGCGCTCCAATTACTGTTGCGACCGCCGATGATTTTGCAGACGGCTTGTTTCCCTCCCAAAACGGCAGCGGGTCGAGCGTCTATGAGCTCTTTGTCGGCGCCTTTGATGATACCGGGTCGTTTACCTCGGTTTCATTCTGGGGCAATGGGCTTGGCGAAGCCCTTTATATGGGGGGTGAAGTTCGCTACGCGCTGATCGACGAAGGTGGGTTGCCGCCCCCTTCTCCGGTGCCGCTGCCGGCCTCCGCCCTTCTGCTCGGCGCAGGTACCGGTTCCCTGGCGCTGCTGCGCCGTCGCCGCAAGGCTGCCTGACACTCCCTCTGATAAAAGCAAAAGCAGGCGTCTCGAAGGGCGCCTGTTCTAATATTTCAAGAAAGTGCTGCCTGCACGTACATTCCAGCCCCATTGAGTTCTAAAGGTAGACCAGGATCGTTGCGGTGAGCGCGATGCGGACAGGAAGGTTTCTGGGAGGTGGTGCTTCTGTACCTTCAAGCTACCGAACACTTCATACAGTTATCTATAGCGCGATGAAACGGCCGTTTGAAGACTGTTACAGAGCAGGTCTCTTCCAGGTCGGGGCAGGCGAGGATGTAGCGTTTCCTCGGGCTGCTGCTTCTGCAGGTTTCCCAACCTCCGTATCTTCCGCAGGCTACTTACTCCGAGTAGGGAGTTCATCTTCGGATAGTCGCGCTGCTGCTCAAGCTGTATGGGTAAACCGCACTACAGGCACCAAAAGCGGGTATGAATATAGATAAACGTGAATCGTTGCTTGTGAGGAGGGTAGGGGGCAGGGTAACAGGGGCAGATTGCGGGGCGGCATGAGTTTACGCCGGTTGCGCGCCCACGAGATCGGGCAGTGGAGGGATGCGCTCGGCGGTCCCTTTGGCGCCGAGGCGATCACCCAGATACACGAAGAAGGAGATGCCGAGCTTTCGGCAGGTCTTCATCAGGCCGAGCATCACGTCGCGAGCCTGTCGGCCATCGGCGCTCATCGTGCCGCCCGAGATCCGGCGCTTGGTCACGCAGGCCCGCAGGTCGTTTTCCGAGGCATTGGTGTGGAGCGGGATCTCGGGGCGCTCCAGCACCTTCAGCAGTTCGTGCTTTCGCCTGTGCAGGCGCGCGAGCAACTGACCCAGCTCTTTGTAGTGGGTGCGTTGCCCGAAGATGTCGTCAAAGCGTTGAGCGAGGAACGGCGCCTCTGTTGCGGACGGCTTTTGCTTCCAGAGCTTCAGGTCGCGGTAGAGCGCCCACACCTGGTCTCGGACCTTGTCCAGCTTGCGCGTCTGTTCGGGTGTCTTCGGCATCAGCTTTTGCAGCAGACGCTCTGCATGAACCCAACACAGGGCATGATTGGGAATGCGGAACTGTCCGGCATCGTCGGACACAACCACCGTGTTGCCCATCAACCCGTGATGGGGCACTGCGCCCCAGAGGGCTGCCTCGGTGATCTCGCGCACCAGGGTGCGGTCGAAGACGTCCAGGCGAAGTCTCACCAAGTGATCATACCAGGCCATCTGCGAGGCAAATGAGGTCTCGGGATGGGCAGCAAGCTTACTGATGACATCCGGCGCCACCTTGCGATGGCGCATATAGTCGAGTGCCGCATCGTTGATGATGTAATCCTCGCACCCGGCCCGCAGCAGGGAGAGGAAGTTCAGCCGTGACTTTGAGCGGCCCGTGCGGAACACGCTGAAGCGAGTGCCGCCGATCTGCGTCGTGACCTCGTCGCGGTGAGCGTGGCAGGCACCGGTGTCATCCACGCTGATATAAGGCGCAGTGGCCAGGCCGCTCCGTAGGATCGCCTGATCCTCCGCCACAAACCCTTCCAGATCGGAGGTGAGGATGCGCACCACCTGACGCTTGGAGATGTCCATGCCGATCCCGTTCAGGATTGCAGTCAGCCGCTCGGTCGTCACCTGCCCCTGGGCATGCAGCGCGAGACAGAACCGCCGCAGGTTGGCGCCAAAGCCGCCGAGCAGTCCCTCCGGCAAGGGCGCGATGACCCTTTTGCCTTCAGGGGTCAGCCAGCGTTCGCGCCGGTAGCAGATGAGGTCCGCCGAGATCGACAGGTCACGAACCAGGATGGTTCGATATCCCTTGAAGCGCGATCCCGAGGGCACATTCACAGACAGAACCTCTTCGCGCGTGACGCGGTCCTTGTCGCGTTTCGGGCCACGCCGCCGCCGTGGACCGCCGCTCTTGCGAACCTCCCGTTCGGTAACCTCGTCCATGCCGGAGGGTTTGAACGGAGGCCGCGGCGGAAGGTTCTTCAGCCGGGCAATCTCATCGCGCAGTTCCTGGTTCTCGACTTGCAGGGCGGCCCGGGCCGCCTCGGCTGACGCGAGCTGATCGCCCAGGTGGGTCACCTGGTCCTCGAGCGATTGCAGCCGTCGTGACAGATCCCCGACGAGCCGACGCAAACTGTCGGCGCTCAGCGTCCCAAAGGTATCATCCGATGACTGGCCCATACGATTTTGAATCAGACCAAGATCACAAGCGCAACACCTGTGCCCCGTAATCTGCCCCAGTTACGGGGTCAGGGTAAGTGGAGCAGATTGCGGGGCGGTGAGTTTACGCCGGTTGCGCGCGCGCCAGATTGCGCAGCGGAGGGATGCGCTCGGCGGTCCCGTTGAGGCCTAGGCGATCACCGAGGTAGGCGAAGAAGGAGCTGCCGAGCTTTCGGCAGGTCTTCATGAGCCCAAGCATGACGTCGCGGGCCTGGCGGCCATCTGCGCTCGTGGTGCCGCCTGAGATGCGGCGCTTGGTGACGCAGGCCTGCAGGTCGTTCTCGGAGGCATTGGTGTGGGTCGGGATCTCGGGTCGCTCCAGTACCTTCAGAGGCGATCGAATTGCACCAACGAGATCCGCATGACCTCCGCCGCCGAACTGCTCTGCCGGTCAGGGCATGATCCGCATCGAATGAATTTACTTGGCCATACGGTTCAGGGTTTGCTTGACTGAGCCCTGAACAAGGAGGTTGGATGCCGATCGTCGCAGCAAGTCCCGGAGTCTACTTCGTTCGCCTCCTTGGTGATCATCTGGTGTCGGTCAATGACAGCGATGCCAAGCGCCGGAACGGCTGCATCAAAGTCAATGCAGCCAATTGCAAATACGGGATCTCTGTTAACCTCCGCGCCCGCCTCACAGCTTACCGCCGGACCTTCGGTGTCGAGCGAGTGCGTTTCGATGTCCTGGTGCTTGATGAGCAGCCAGCTCGGCTCGAACGCCTGCTGCACGCCCACTTCGCGCCGTACAGGAAGCTAGGCCAGACGGGTCGTTTAAACGAATGGCTCGAAGGTATCGACCCTAACCAGGCTTATGCGGAAGCTGCAGCGATTTGCCGTAGAACGATGATCGACGGAGTTGAGCTTGTCCCATCCAACACGGTAGTCGTGAAGGCCATTAAAAGGTCGGATGCAGCCACCGTTGAGCCGTTCTTACCCGAGGATATATGCAGAGCTGCCGAATACCTGCACCGAAATGGTATGACTCAGGAACTGCTCAGCGAACTGCACCACTTCCGGAGGCAGACCTATAAGCAAACCCTTGACTACTTTGCAGGGAAATCCCGCATTCAGGGGCGAAATAATCCGATCTATGCAGCGCGCCTAGACTTTGTCGTCAAAGGTCATATGCGGGGCATCGATTTCCCTGATCTGGTTGAACAAGCGAAGGCGGCCTTTCCGTATCCAGGTGCCGATCAAAGCTTGAGTTGACGGTAACAAGCGAGCTGAAAAAACTGCTGAAAAGGAGGCAACTGGGTGGCACTGGCATCCTCCTCTATTCTATTCCTCCTCCAAGTCGGCCGCCGCTGATCTCACGGCAGGTCGAAGGACATTGACGAAGCGGTTAACCCGCTCGGCCAGCCACGCTCTGGCGGCGCTGCCCACCTCAGGATTGAATAGGTCCCCGAAGATCCGCCTGTCTCTGAACACCGGAGTACCATCCTTGTCTCCGATGCTTGCCGTCCCTCCGAGTTCGGCAAGGATCCGGTCTCCCGAACTATCGACCAGAGACTGCGCCACGCGCTGGCCAATAGAGCCAGATCGGAACGACAGGAAGACGCCGACCTCCCCTGAGCTTGGCGAGCGCCAGACCGTGAGCCAGGAATTGTAACCCGGCACGGGGAGCGTGAAGGTCAGCGATCCCCGAGAACCCGCTTTGGGGCGCGGCTGCTCAGGATCATCGAGCGTTAGCTTCTCCAGAAACTCGGTCCAGAACCTCGTCCGTTCTTCCTGACCCGCCGCACGACTCGCCCGCCGCGCATTGATGACACCCTGGTCATCGAGGTCGTCATCCTCATCGTCGGTGCCGTCCTCAAGCGTCATTCCGTTGGGGAGGTCCACGACCTTGCGGACTTCCACGCCCGTCCGAGCAACGACCCGCGGCACCGCCAGACGTGCGCCATCCGGGAGGGTGAAGATTGGCAGCTCGACCAAGCCGAAGGAAAAGTGGAGCGAACCGTTTGTAGAGAGCTGCTCAAAGATGGCTTCGACATTGGCGGTGATCCCGTCACCAACAATGAGGAGCAGGAACCGGCCACGCGCCAAGCTCCGGGTCAGCGTGTCGTGAAAGGAGACCTCGTCTATGTCGGGATGATGCTGGCGGACGTGCTCGAAGAGGGAGGTTACCCCTCTCTTCGATGCTTCACGCTGGAGGTCCGCGCTGGTGAAGCGGGAAAGCTCCCGCGCATATTCTAGTACCTGACCCACCACCTCCCGCCGGGCTTGCGGATTGCGCCAAAGCTTGCATTCCACAACAACCGGCAACCCCGCCGGCGTCAGTAGCAAATTGTCGATGCGGCCTGCAGGTGTCGAGAGCTCGCGACAGATGCTGACCGCGCCCTCGAACGCCGGATTGTCAACGGCGGCGTAAAATCCGGCCACGCGGCGGGGTAAAACCAGGTCAGGTGGCGGTGGCCGGCGCCATGGCGCGCGCGCTTACCAATAGCTGGCGCGTGCCATGGCGCATTGGCCTCTTTGGGCCAAGACGAGCAATCTGATCTCA
>NZ_JBDPNJ010000036.1:0-21306 GCF_039770665.1 Paracoccus sp. SSK6
AAGCTCAGGCTATGGCGGACCAGATGCATCGAGCCATGGGAACGCCACTGGTCCGAGTGACCATGGCGAGGGCAGGTCTGGACCAGGGCGTCCGGAAAGGCGGCAGTGATCGCCTCAGGAAAGCCCTTCAGCCCGTCCACGACCCCGATAAGGATGTCCTGAACACCCCGGTTCTTCAGCTCGTTCATCACCGCCAGCCAGAACTTGGCGCCTTCATTTTCGGCGATCCACAGGCCTAGGACCTCGCGCAGGCCGTCACGGGTCACGCCAAGGGCGATGTAGACAGCCTTGTTCTTGACGGTGCGGCTGTCGGCATCGCGGATCTTCACCCGCAGTGCATCAAAGATCACGATCGGATACATCCGGTCCAGTGCCCGGCTTTGCCATTCCCGAACCTCGTCCAGAACCGCGTCAGTGACGCGGCTGATCAGGTCGGGTGAGACCTTCAGGCCATAAAGGTCGAGCAGATGCGCCTGGATGTCGCGCACCGTCAGCCCGGCGGCATAGAGCCCGATAATCTTGTCATCCATGCCATCAATGCGGGTCTGGCCCTTCTTCACCAGCTCCGGCTCGAAGCTGCTGTCGCGGTCGCGGGGCACGGCTACCGGCAGTTCGCCGTCCTGGCCCTTCAGCACCTTTGTCGACGAGCCGTTGCGCCGGTTCGCCTGGCCCGGAGGTGCTTCCTTGCCTTCCTCATAGCCCAGATGCGCGGTCAGCTCCGCGCCCAGCATCCGCTCCATGAGCCGGATCTTCAGTTCCTTCATCAGCCCGGCATCGCCGAGCAGATCCTCAGGGCGCTCAACACCCTTCAGCAGTTCATCCAGAAGTTCCTTGGAGATCGTCATGCATGCTTCCTTTCGGTGAAGCATGGACCGGATCACTCATACACAAAAGATCGGACACTCTCATCTGGCCTAGTCGTGATCGTCGAGGAAATTCGGCTGCGCGATCTTTGGGGGCAGCGGAAGCTCCCAGGTATGGATAACCTTTAGGCCGATTAGCTTCGAGAAATACGTTTGGTCGTTGTCGTCTGTGTAGAAAATTTTAGCACCCGAAGTCTTGGCGATGATCGATACCTGGCGGTCGAACTTGACCTTTTGCCAGTCAGCAGTGCTGCCGCTCTTCTTATCGCCAGATTTGCGGGCTTTCGCGTTCTCAATTCCTAGCTCGACTGCCGCTTTAGCGTCGAAAGATGCAATCTGCATTGAGGTTGATGCTCTGATCACCTCGATCGCTTTGGCGACACTCGGAACTGCCATGAGGACCTCTGCCAAGCATGGTGTCGGTATCAAGATCGTGTCCCCGTTTGCCGAATGCTCATCGATCATGGCTTCGACGCGCTCTCTCCAGAACTCGGTCGGCTGCCCGGTTGGTCCCCGCCGTGGTTGAGAATTCTGATTCAGAATAAGCGTTAGGAATGTATTATCTAGCGCAACTATCAATGAAACTGGCCGCCTCGTTCCTCGATCCTATCGATTTCGCCCAAGACATCTTCTGGCCAGTCGATATCAAGTGCTCGTAGCCTGTCGACGGTCTCGCGGAAGCTTTTTTCGATCGGTTGGAAGTCTATGATCGTCACGTCATTGACAGTCCAAGCTCCATCAGTCGTCCGCTTCCAAGTCCCGCGTCCTGTGATTTGAATTTGTTCGTCGAGAAACTCTCGCAGTGTAATGCCCATCTTCCGGGGAGCTACACAATAAACAACCCCGAATGCGTCCGTTGCGACTCGCAGCTTCACGTCATTCTTGGATACAGCGATATGGTAGAGTTCGCCGGAGAAGACAGCTTGGTCACAGATGCTATAAATTACATCGTCATCCGCCCTTGTTCCAGGGAACGGGATTACGTTGGTTCTATCTGGGCCAAAGAATTCGGCGCTAGTGCCGTCCTCTTGCAGCATGAAATTGATTTGATCCCGAGCACGCAATGCATTCTTCGGTGCGCTGCCGTCCTTGATCTCGAGTAGACGTTCCTCGACATGCTTCCGGGCCTCAGCGTCGACTGCGAGGCAAGTTGCATGGCTGCTCTTAAAAACATTGACCAGATGCAAATGCTCCGTAAGGCCTAGCATTTGCTTAAGCTGCGCATAGTAGTCGATCAGACGCCCGAAGGGCATCGTTTCGGGCGTGAAGCCCTCGATCTTGAATGTGTAATGCGCCTTGTCGGTCATGGTCGTTCTCCAACCCAGATCGTAGATGTATATCTGATCCGGGTAAATGACAGATTGTTACTCCTCTGCTCACCGCTTTGCCTGTAGATCCCGACTGCAGCTAACCTTTCCGCCACCCTTCAGAATCTTCACGCGGCCGACGCACTGGGCCCACTCTGCAATGGAGGGCGGTTCCGGAAGGCTGCATCGCGGAGCTTGGCAAGGCAGAGGGTCCATCTTGCGGTGGATGTCCGGATCGACGCTTCACCTGCAGAAGCGGTTCCTCCCCGCGGCACGGAAATCTCAAGGCGCAGAATGCTTAGCGACGGGCAAATTATGATGGTATCGCTAGAAATGGCCACCGAGTGACTGCTCTGTCAGGACGTACAGAAGTCCTGCTGCACTGCCGTCAGGCCGCTTCCCGCCCTTTACGTCGGTAGGGTGTGGTTGAAGGGACTTCTGTTCTCCAATCATGATTGAACCACTGCGCGGGGTGGGCTGCAGATCAGGCTTTGACTGTAACGTTTGCTACGGCGCTCGTGGACGACCCCAAGGGATCCCTCGGGTTTCTAGAGGCAAAGCTTGGCTGGTCCCTGCGTGACGGGATGAAGACGGGAGGAAAGGCCTCCGGCGCCCCGTCGCGGAGGATATTGCGATGACCAGACACAACAAGGGTGCCGACCGGCTGACGCATTCTGCACGCGATGGCGATGCTGCCGGTTCGCGGGCCGACACCTACGCGCGCGTCACGGCCGCCATCATTGCGGCAATCGAACACGGGGCAGGGGAGTGGCATGCACCGTGGTTTCACAACGGAAGCTGTGCCGCCCGGCCGACCAACGTGGCATCTGGCAGGCGTTACCGGGGCATCAACACCGTTGCGCTATGGGCCGCCGCCATGGCCTCCGGTTACAACGATGGTCTTTGGGGCACCTATCGGCAGTGGCAAGAGGCCGGGGCGCAGGTGCGCAAGGGCGAGCGCTCAACCACCATCGTCTTGTGGAAGCAGGTGTCCTCGTTCGACAAGGCCGGGGATACCGACAAGGACGACATGCGCCACGCCCGAATGTTTGCCGGCGCCTTTTCCGTGTTCAATGTCGACCAGGTGGACGGGTACGAGCGCCCTCCGACACACCTGCTGTCGGAGAACGAGCGTTTGGCGCAGGCGGAGGCTTTTGTCGCCAACCTGGGGATCACAACCGTGTTCGGAGGGACGGACGCCTTTTATCGTCCCTCGTCGGATACGGTGGTCATGCCGGACTTCGGATCGTTCCGGGACGCCCCGTCGTTCTACGGTGTCTGGCTGCATGAGCACGGTCACGCCTCCGGGGCAAAGCACAGGCTTGACCGCGATCTGTCGGGCCGGTTCGGCTCAGTTGCTTACGCGGCGGAAGAATGCTGCGTGGAGATCCTCAGTGGCCTCGTGCTTGCCGATCTCGGCATTGCCCACCATCCGCGTCCCGATCATGCCGCCTACCTTGCCTCCTGGCTCGAGGTCTTGAGGAACGACCCCCGCGCCCTGTTCACCGCCGCGGCCAAGGCCCAGCAGGCCGCCGACTGGATGCACGCGCAGCAGCCTTCCCCTCCGTCTTCCGGCGCACCTGATGAAACAGAGGCGGACTATCCTGGTTCTCCTGTTTTCACCGGCACGGTGTAGCAAGGTGTGCGCCTGGACGTGCCGGAGGATCACCCCCGTCCGGCCACGGCGATATCGGTCCAACTCAGCCTGTGGGACGGGGGTCATCCAGCGGCCGGTGTCACAACCGCCCCCCGGTTCGACATGTCTTGCCTGAGCACGGTTTACAGCCGCCCGGCCTCGCGCCGGCTTCCGTCAGGAGACCTGCAGCCGTCCATCTGCATGGCCGGGGACGCGCCGGGTGAGGGCGTCGAGCTGTCTTCTCCCGGTCGCCGCGTGGGCCTGCTTCAGAGGTACGGCCGAAAACATCTCAGCGCAGCTGACGCGGCTCGCTGATCTCGTCCGCGTCCTGGGTGGCTTCGTGCACTTCCTCGCGAATGATCTTCCTGGTGATGTCGTTGAGGTGGGACGTCAGGGCGCGGCTGAGCTCCTCGAATTCCGGCCATAGCGTCACGTGGACGAAACTGGCCGGGGCGCGGACCATGACGGTCTGGCGGTGCATGCGCGGATAGCGGAACGGCTTCATGCCGTAGCGCCGGCACAGGGCGATGAAGAGCTGACGTGACCAGGGATCGGTGATCGAGAACTTGAACTCCTCAGCCTGTTCCGTCCTGCTGATGGCCTCGAACTGGCGCCGAATGCGCTCTGCCGCGGCACCTGCTGCGGTTTTTTCCCCGGCTGTCGCAGCACCGGCATAGAGCGCCTCGATCTTGCGCAGCTTTTCGCGAAGGCGTTCCTCGGAGGACAGGACCATCAGTGGATCGTCGACCGGGCGGAAGGCGCGCTCTCGAGCATCTGGCGCCGGGCCCGGGCGCAGGACAGCACGGCCTCGTGGATTTCGGTTTCCATGATCCGGGTCAGTTCGCGCAAATGCTTGAAGGTGGTCTCAAGCTGCTCGGGGTCATCGGGTCTGGGCTCGCGCGCGGCGAGGTCGCAGATGCCGGTCATCATGGCCCGCAGCTCCTTGATGTGGCCGACGGCCTCGTGCGCCCGCTCGGGCAAATCGATGATCTCCTGCCCGTTGAAGAGCCCTGTCATGAAGCCATCCAGTTCCTCGAAGCGGACGCGGGCGTATCGGGCGAGATGTGCAGCGGTGGCGTCCGTCGACATCCGGGTGAGCCGGAAGGGCTGGCTGCGCTTCTGGTGCAGGGTCAACCCGTTCCACAGCCCCTGCACCAGGGCCTCGAGCAGGTCGTTGAGGTCATCGATGCTGTCAACGGCCGGGAGTTCGCCACCCCACAGGTCCTTGATGATCTGCAAGGGCGAAACCGACATCGTCGGAGTGGCGATATTGCCCAGAAACCGTGTGCGCACCTCGTGAAACGGCACAGGGCAGGCGTGCTTGGCAAGCAAGGCCTTTACGGCGTTCTCGCTTGGACCCGCGGCAGTCTTCATCATGGTTGTCCCGAACATGCACACACAAGGGTAACCGCCCCGGGGCGGTCGGTCGTCGATCAGTTGCCTCGCATTGGTCTACCGGTTTGGGGTCCGAAGCAAGCTCCCCTCCGAGCGTCCTCAAGACGATTATCCATGACATGATTTGGATGAAGGGCTTTGGGGGCGGGAAGGCAGAAGACCTTGCCGCCTACGATAAAGCCACCAGTGTTCGACATGTATCGACCTTAGCGAGATGCTGTGATCCCGGCCGCGCCCCAGAGGCGGCCTGCAGAGAGCCAGAGGAGGGCTGGGGGATCGTGACGGGTTGGATGCCAGGGAGAGAGGCTCCCGGCGCCCGTCGCGGAGATTACTGCCATGGCCAAAGCCATATCCCCCATCACCCTCGCGTCCGCGCGCGACATTCCCTTCGACAAGCTGGTCCTCAGCCAGTCCAATGTCCGGCGTATCAAGGCCGGCGTCTCGGTCGAGGAGCTTGCCGCATCCATTGCCCGGCGCGGCCTGATCCAGTCCCTCCACGTGCGTCCCGTCCTGGACGAGGGCGGCGCGGAGACCGGCCTCTACGAGGTGCCTGCCGGCGGCCGACGCTTCCGGGCGCTTGAACTGCTGGTCAAGCAGAAGCGCCTGGCGAAGACCGCGCCCGTACCCTGCATCGTTTCGGACACCGGGGGCGAGAGTGACGTGCTGGTGGCCGAGCTGTCCTTGGCCGAGAACATCGAGCGGGCGCCCCTCCATCCGCTCGATCAGTTCCGCGCCTTCCAGACCCTGCGGGAGACCGGCATGACCGAAGAGGCCATCGCCGCGGCCTTTCTCGTCGATGCCAAGGTCGTCAAGCAGCGCCTGCGGCTGGCCTCTGTCTCGCCCGCGCTGCTCGAGGTCTACGCCGAGGACGCGATGACGCTCGAGCAGTTGATGGCCTTTACCGTGACCGACGACCATGCGCGCCAGGAGCAGGTCTGGCAGGTGGTCAGGGACAGCTGGTCGAAGGAGCCCTACACCATCCGCCGGATGCTGACCGAGACCACGGTGCGCGCGTCCGACCGGCGCGCGCTCTTCGTGGGCATTCCCGCCTACGAGGCGGCGGGCGGCATCGTGTTGCGCGATCTCTTCGAGACCGACGATGGCGGCTGGCTGCAGGACGTGGCCCTGCTCGACCGGCTGGTCGCGGAGAAGCTGAAGTGTGAGGCCAACGGGATTGCCGCGGAAGGCTGGGCCTGGGTCGAGGTAGCCGTGAGCTTACCCTATGGCCACGAGCGCGGGCTTCGGCAGATCGCCGGCACCACCATCGACCTGACCGACGAGGAGCGTGCCACCCGCGAGGCTTTGCGTGACGAATACGACCTGCTCGAGGCCGAGCATGCGGAAGCCGAGGAACTGCCCGAAGATGTGGACCGGCGGCTGGGAGAGATCGAGGCGGCGCTCGAGGCTTATGAGCACAGGCCAATGGTCTTCTCGCCCGAGCAGATGGCGCGCGCCGGGGTATTTGTCAGCATAGGCGCCGACGGCAGGTTGATGGTCGATCGTGGCCATGTCCGGCCAGACGATGAGGACGGGCAGGGGGGTGACGACGACGTGCCCGCGGGTACGCCTGATATGAAAGGTGGCGTCACGCCCAAGGACATGGGGCAACCTGTCCCCATCACGATGACGGGTGAGCCAGGCACCGGCGAGGAAAGTGCCGAGGAGACCGACACCCTCAAGCCCCTGCCCGAGAGCCTGGTGGTCGAGCTGACCGCATATCGCACCTTGGCGTTGCGCGACGCCCTGGCCGCGCACCCGCATGTCGCGCTGACAGCCCTTCTGCACCGGCTGGTGCTGGACTGCTTTGGCAGCCGCGACTGCGGCGCGGCCCTGGAGGCCTTTGTCCGGACCGTCTGCTTTCCCGTGCAGGCCCCGGGTCTGGCTGACAGCCTGCCCGCGCAACAGATCGCTGCGCGCCATGCGGCATGGCAGGCAGACCTGCCCGATGCCGAGGATGACGACCGGCTTTGGACTTGGCTCAACGACCTCGACGATGCAAGCCGACTGGCTCTGCTGGCCCACTGCGTCAGCTTCGGGGTCAATGCGCTTGTCGAGCGGCCCGGCTTCAGCGGCGGCACGGGTGTCAGTCAGCAGGGTCTCGAGCGGCGCCTCCGCGAGGCCGACCGGCTGGCCCGGGCAACAGAGCTCGATCTCGTGGAGGCGGGCTGGCGGCCCACGGTCGAGAGCTATCTTGGCCGGGTGACCAAGCCGCGCATCCTTGCGGCAGTGCGCGAAGGCGCAGGGGAGGCAGCGGCGCAGCGCATCGATCACCTGAAGAAACCCGACATGGCGCGGGAAGCCGAGCGGCTGCTGGCGGAGACCGGCTGGCTGCCCGAGCCGCTGCGGCTGCGGATTGCCGAAAGCGGGGCAACCAGCGACGAGAATGCCGGATCTGCTTCCCTGCCGACCGACCCGACCGGTGAGGCCAATAACGCGGAACCAGACGATACGGACGATCCCGCACGGGAGCCTCCGTCCGGAGCAGGGGAAGACGGCACTGCCCGCGTGGAGGAGGCCAATCCGCAAGGCATGGCCGCCGAGTGAGGATGGGAGCCGGGGCGGCATAGCCGCCCCGTCTCCCGCTCTCCCGGTCCACGACGGCTTGGTCGTGTCGCGCTGACCTGAGGCAGGGGCCGTGAACACCGCCCTCCCTTACCAAGAGGCAGAGCCAGGTGGGGGAGGGGACAAGCCCGGCTTGAGGAGGGAGAGCCGCGCCGCGCCGTTTCTGTCATCCCGCTCTCCCGGAGGACCTTTCCATGACCGATCCCGAACATGCCGGCAAGCCGGACCCCGACCTTGCTGCAAGCATCGCCCGTGTTCTTGCCGAACACGATGCTCATCAACAACGCGCAGCCGCGCTGCGCCCGGCCAACAAGGCCGCGCTCTTCGATGCCCTGGAGGCCGCCGGGATCACCACCGTCACGGTGACCTTCGACGGCTACGGCGACAGCGGCCAGATCGAGGATGTCACCGCACAGTGCGGCGAAATCATTGTCGATCTTCCCCAGGGGCAGGTTTCGCTGGCGTCCGCCACCTGGAACTCGGACGATGTGTCCACCGCCCAAGTGGAGATCGGGGCCGCTCTCGAGCAGCATTGCTATGACCTGCTCGAGCAAAGCCATCCCGGCTGGGAGAACAACGACGGCGCCTCTGGCGAGTTCGTCTTCGACGTGCCAGCCCGGGCGATCACGCTCGATCACAGCGAGCGCTACACCGCCACTGAAACCCACAGACACCTGTTCTAAGGGAGGAGACCATGGCACATCCCTATCATCACGCCCTCTCCTCGGTCCGCAGCTGGGGCGGCAGCATCGAGGACTATCTGGCCGTCCATGCTTGGTTCGATGGCAGCAAGGAGATCCTTGCCGACTTCCGGCACCGGGCGCTGCGCCATCATGCCGAGGGCATCTTCATGTCGGAACGGCTGTTCGGCACCACGCTCACCCTGGCCTCGGGGCGGCAGATCCCCACCCGGTGGATCGGCGAGCAGCATGTCCGCGAGGATCTGGGCCATATTCCGAGCTTCGCCGACTGGGCCAGGGCGATCCGCCCGCAGCCGTGGATGGGACGGAGCCAGGCGCTCGACCTGGTCGTCGACCCCGCCCTGGCCATACGAGGCGGAGGATCCTGATGCATGCGGCCTCTCTGGCGGGTCACCGCCAGAGCGTCGATCAGGCCGACAGCCGGGCAGCAAGAGACAGAGGAAGGCTGGGAGAAGGCTGCGCCTGCCGGGGCTAGAGAGCGACAGGGCGGGCGCATCCCCGTTTCTCATAACCGGAGATCTCCGCCATGACCCTCACTGCACCCTCATTCTCCTCTGCCATGCCCGTTCCCGAGGAGCGCCGCATGGCCTTTCTGCCTCGGCTGTTCGGTGCCCGTCTTCTCCTTGTCGGCGAGCACACCGTCTTCGGCTTCATGGAAAGGCTGAGCCCGACGGACTACACCGGCGGCATGTGGGACTTCCTTGAGCGGGCAGGCGAGCCCCTTTATCTCTCCCCAACCTGCAGGCCGCGCTTCCACCTTGTCTGGGACGGCAACGGCTATGAAGGCGATGTCTCGGCTGACGCTGCGGGCATCATCGCCACGCTCTTTGCCTTCTCGCACCTGTCGTTCCGCCATGACGCCCCGGAACTCTCAGACGGCTTTGCCCGCCTTTACGCCCATGCCGCGGATCATCCCGAGGCCCGCGAGATTTTCCGGGCCATCGACTGATCCCTGCAAGCGCCCTGCCTTTCGGCGGGGCGCTTGTTTCATGCTGGCTTTCGCTGTGACGCCGCAGGAGGGCAGCTCAGACGGCAAGCGAGAGAAGCCTGCCTCCTGGACACGCGCCGGGATCTAGGGCCGAGGAGAAGAGGCGCATCAGGTCGTTATCCTTGGCAGAAGGTGGTCCGATCAGCAGGCGCGTGGCTACCAAAAACGGCCCGTGTCGAGCAGCTTGGCTGCAATCTCGTGCTGTCTTGCCGAGCAGCCCACCTTGGGGTTACCGGATGGTCATGGCCGTGCATGCAAGGCGGACCCCACGATGGAAGAACGCGCAACCCGCGATGAACGTTTGGATGACTTGGCGCAAACCCTGGCGGACATGCTCGGTGTCGACAAGACGGAAGCCATGCGCCTGGCTCTCCAAAACGAGATCGAGCGTCTGCGGTCCACACCCACCATTGATGACCAGATTGCGACCCTGCGCGAGACGGTGAAGAACTACGGCCGCAAATCGACGCGCATGGTGCACCCGTCAAAAAAGCGCTGAGGGTCATACCAACGCTTCCGTCTGACCGCCTTGCGCGCTGTGCGCCCGGCGGCATCCGCTGTCACGGTGGACGCCGCCTCGTCACATGACTGCAGGGACTTGTCGCCGACCTGTGCCCTTGAAGCCCAAGACCCTGCTTCCGCCAGCAGACCAGGGGATGGCCATCGGGGAAGGCTGTGAGGGTGTGCCGCCCGGCCGTGGTGCGGTGATGGAGACGGCCGGCAAAGGCAGAGGCGGGTCGGGGCAGGAGGGTTGAGCCGATGCGGTCGAGAGAGTGCCGCGAATTCGTGCTTTCCGCCCCCGGGAAAACGCTGCGACCGAGGGTCCGCGGCCCGCCCCCAAGGCGGCAGATACCCCAGCACACAGGAGATCCTCTGATGCCCCATCGTGACGCGTCCGATCTGGCGATCCGTCTTGGCCGGGAGGCCGAGGCAGTCTGCCGCCATTACCTGTCCTCTGGCCATCGTGCCGGAAACTACTGGCTGGTGGGCGATGTGAGAAACACTCCCGGCCGCTCGATGTTCGTGCGTCTGGCAGGCCCGGAAACCGGCGGGGGTGCCGCGGGCCGCTGGTCTGATGCCGCCACAGGCGAGCACGGCGATCTGCTCGACCTCATCCGCGAAGCGGCCGGCCTTCTCGACTTCAAGGATGTGGCCGCCGAGGCACGCCGGTTTCTTGCGCTTCCCCATCCCGATCCGGCCTCGGTCCAGACAGCAGGTGGCGGGACATCCCGCAGGGCACCCGGCTCGCGGCAGGCGGCACGGCGGCTCTTCGCCATGGCCGAGCCGATCGGCGGCACGCTCGCGGCAACCTATCTGGCCAACAGGGCAATCACCTGCCTTTCCTCCACGGCCGCACTGCGCTTCCACCCCCGGTGCTACTACCGGCCGGACGGGCAGGCGCCCACTGAGACCCGGCCGGCGATGATTGCCGCCGTTACCGATCTGGCCGGCCGCCAGACCGGCGCGCATCGCACCTGGCTTGCCCCGGACGGTTCCGGCAAGGCCCCGATCGCCACGCCGCGCCGGGCAATAGGCGAACTTCTCGGCCACGGCGTCCGCTTCGGGGTGGCAGAAGACGTGCTGGCGGTAGGCGAGGGCATCGAGACCGTGCTGTCGCCCCGCCAGGTGCTGCCTGGCATGCCGATGCTGGCAGCCCTCTCGGCCGCCCATCTTGCCGCCGTGCTCTTTCCTGCCACGTTGCGCCGCCTTTATCTCCTGTGCGACCGTGACCCCGCCGGCGACAGAGCGCGCGACAACCTTCTGACCCGAGCGGCCAGCCTCGGCATCGAGGCGATTGCCCTTGTGCCCGTGGGGGGCGACTTCAATGACGACCTACGGCATCGTGGCGCTGCTGCGCTGAGCGCGGCGCTGAAGGATGTGCTCCATCCCGACGACCGGCGCCGTTTCCTGCCGGGGTGAGGGCAGGCCCGGGGAGTCAGCGGTGCCAGTCTTTGTCTCTTGGCCGGGTCGCTCCCTGTCCCGGTCACCTCTCCTTCACGCGCGGAGATCCGCGTTCCAGGCCTTCGAGGAGGGCAATCGGCGCACAGCCGGGCCAGCCCGGCAATGGCGGCGGCCGACTATTTTCCGCCGCGTCCTGCGGACGCTTTGCATCGCGAGGCAAAATAGCCGGCCTTGGCCATCAAGGCCCTCGCGCTGCTCGCGAGGGCTGCCCGTCCGGCCCGCCCGTGCGCTGCGATGCCCGCGAAGGCCGCGAGAAACGCGGGCCCCGCCCCATCGAAGGAGAACGCGATGACACAGGATCCCGACGACCAGGCCCCCGAGCCGGTCCATACCGCCTCCCAGACCGACCACGTCCTGACCGAACTCCAGCTTTACGGCTGGCGCCCCTTTCAGGACGAGCCCGATCCCCGGCCGTTGCCCGAGGCCGATACCGTCTCCAGCGCCGTGTCCGACATCTTCGACGCCCTGGTGGCGAGCCTCAGTGACACCCGGCTCGCGCCCGATCTCGAGGAACTGCTCTGGGGCATCGTCAATCTCTTCCACCGTGCCGCAGCCCGCGTCGAGCGCGAACTCGACAGCAACGAACAGGCGCAGCGCCGGCTGCAGCGCGAGCAGGACGGCAGCGAGGTGAAGTCGGTTGAGCTCGAGCGCCTTACGGCCGAAGGGCAGACCCTGATCGAACGGCGCGCCGGCATGGAACTCTTCCGCGACCTCGCGACCGAGGCCTTCGAGCACCACACCGGCAGTGCCTGGCGGCCACGCACGGGCTCGATGGTCAGCCATCGCCATCTCACGGCGGCGATGATCGACAGCCGCGACTTCCTGGCCGCCAAGCGCCGGGCCGAGACCGAGGTGATGCTGCCCGCCGGGCCAAAGGTGGCCCTGACCGGCGGGGTGGACTTCAACGATCACCGGCTGATCTGGGCCAGGCTCGATCAGGTCCATGCCAAGCACCCCGACATGGTGCTCCTGCATGGCGGTTCACCGAAAGGAGCGGAACTCATTGCCTCCCGCTGGGCCGATCACCGCAAGGTGCCGCAGATCGCCTTCCGTCCCGACTGGACGAAGCACGGCAAGGCCGCGCCCTTCAAGCGCAATGACGCGCTGCTCGATGTCCTGCCGGTCGGTGTCCTGGTCTTCCCCGGCACCGGCATTCAGGAGAACCTGGCTGACAAGGCCCGCAAGCTGGGCATCCCGGTGATGAGGGTCGAGGGCGGCGCGTAAGCGCCGCTTTCCCACATCTTTCCGTCACCAGGCAATCATCGGACGTCACGGCTGGCAGCTGTCGCCTGGCCGGCCAAGGTCAGGCAAAGGGCGAGGCGGAAACTGCAGCGCGGTGCAGGGGGGATTCGGTCAAGCCGAACGCCCCCTGCAGGACAGCATAGCGCCTGGCCCGCACCGGTGTCGGAAGGGAAGAAAGACGGGAACCGCCGGTTCCCCCGTCAACCGCAAAATGCGGCGCCCCAAGGGGGCACCCCCATCTTCCGCGCCGCCGGACGGCGGCTTGTGCAGACGGGGCCCCCGACCCTTGGGGCTTGATTTTGCAGTTGCCGGGCCCCCCTCCGGCCCTCGCCGGGAGGCAGCCCAGGAAGGTGAGACGCGCCGGGGGCGCGGCTCGCCTTCCCGGTCCGCTCCCATTCTTGAAGAAGGGCAAGGCCGGGAGGGGATCGCCAGATCATAAGGAGGGTTTTCTCATGACGCGCTATCAATGCATCTCCTGCGAGGCCACCCAGATCACGGCAGGCATCCGTCCAGACGCTTGCCGCCATTGCGCGGGGCCGGTCTTCGATCTCGACCGCTACGAAGCTGCCATGGCCGAGGCGCGGATCATCGGGGCGCAGAACGACGCCTTCCGGGCCGCCTTGGGACCGGCCGAGTGGCGAGGCGAGACTCTGCGCGGCAGGGTGGTCGTGACGCGCGGGATCGTCGCCCGTGGCCCTGACTTCGTGGACGCGGCCCTCAACCGGGTGCGCGCCGACGCGACCGCTATGGACGATCATGGCACCGATGGCGTCCGCAGCTTCGGCATGCTGGATGTGCCGCACGGAGACGAAACCGTGCGCATCTACTGGAAGATCGACCTTTACGACACCGACGGGCTGATGGGTCCGGAGCAGGAAAGCGATCCGGAGCAGACGATCCGCATCCTCACCGTCTGCCTGCCTGACGAATACTGATCCGGCATGGGCGGCTCTGAAAGCAGGGCCGCCTGACCACCTTAGGAGGCTTTTCCGATACTCCAAGCCGTCAGGAGAGCTGGACTGCGACGTCCGAGCATCCGCTCTGAGGCGCATCCTGATGCCGCTCGCACCTGATCTGAGGGCAGTGTCTTGCCGATGTCCCGAGAGCTTCTCAAGCCATTCGGCTCCACCTGAAACAGGTCCGGCGGCGTGACAGTCATCCCAGCACTCCTGGGGTGAGAACAGGGTGCCGATGTTGCCGAGGGCTTCAGGTCAGAGATCGCCTCGTTCCGTGACGTCCGCGAGTATTTCGTTTTTTGTCAATTGCTGGTCCCTTATGAGCAGAAGGATCGTTGTTTCTCCTCATCCCTGAGGGAGGGCAGCACATGACCGACGCGACACTTTCGCTTGACGGCCTTGAGCCGATCAGCGGCACCGTCGAAACCGGCGGCGATTATATCCGGTTCAGCGCAGACACGACCCTCGACGAAGGTCAGATCAACGGGCCTCATGAGGGGCAGCTGTCCCTGGACGGTGCCGACGAACGGGTCGTCGTCGAGAGCTATCACGCCATTGAGGGCGGCGGCTGCGAGATAACCCTTCGCCGCATTACGCCATCTGCGACCTGATCAGGGTCGGAAACAACGGCCAGGGCGACTCAATGGCCCCTGGTCATGACCTCGGCCATGACCCTAACGATGCAGTCAGCACTGGCAAAGGCGACAACGACGCGACCGACGAGATGTCCAGGGGCACGCCCCGACAGGACCCGGCCCCGAAGTTTGGCGCCAACGGTGAGGAGATAGGGTCTTCGCAGAATAGGGCAGGCCCGTCCCGCCTGTCGCCTGTGCACAACCCGCGCAGTCCCCCGGGCCCGGCGGAGCCGTCGCACCCCGGACGTGACCGCAGTAGGTTTGCTCTGCCGGCCCCGATCAGAAATCTCTTGCTGCACGGCTGAGCGCTATGCCAAGCAATGTCTTGTTGCGCAGCGGAGAGGGACGATGGCACGCGGGACAGTCAAGTGGTTCAACACCGATAAGGGTTATGGCTTCATTGCGCCGGAGACCGGGGGCGGGGATGTGTTTGTCCATATCACGGCCGTTCAGCGCGCCGGACTGGACACGCTGCGGGACGGGCAGAAAGTCTCCTTTGAGCTGGAGACCGGCCGCAACGGCAAGACGAGCGCGGTCGATCTGCAAGCCATCTGAGACGAGAAAGGTGGTCGCCACCCTGCCGCAAACGTGCTGCGGGTGCGGGCCTCTTCACAAGATCGGTCGGCACCGCCGGGTCCTGTTAACCGCTCCTTAACCGGGTCTATCTTATGCAAATAGCGCATAAGAGGATCGGGCATGAGCTACCGGATCACCACCTACAGCGCCTTGCAGGCCAACCTGTCGGCGGCCAACACGGCCGTGATGCTGTGCCGGGCCAACATTGGCCGGCTGCCTTTGTCCGACCAGGAACGCGATGCAACGATCGACCGGATCAGAAAGCAGATCGGCGAGTTGGAGACGCTCATCCTGGAACTTGAGGGTCCCGGCGGCAAGCAGGCTGCGCCCTTCATTCGAACGCGGATCAGAAAGGCACCACCGCCTCGCCGGACCAGCACCTTATCCGACAGCGCAACCTGAGGGTATGGCCTTATAACAGGAAGGCCGCGCTGAGCGTATCACCGCCCTTCAAGGGAGGCCCGAGGATCTTGTCCCACCCCGGCACCGGCAACAACACGCCTCGTGGGGGGATGGGGATCTCTCAGCCGGGCGGGAACACTCTGAAACCAACCACACACACCCGCTCGGCTGATAAGACCTTTATGTCTGCGTCGGGCCTCAGGGGATAGTTGTTCTTTCGGGCAGGGGGGCAGTGCCTTTTGTCATTAGCTCCTGGAGGCTGCGGCTTACCTGCTGTGTCCTGTCGCCTGAGCCCTCTGTTCAGCAGGGACCTGGCGGGGTAGAGCAGTGCGGTGACGCCAAGCAGCGAAGCCGAGAGGGACTCGCTTGGTTCGGCCTCTGCGATGACCAAGCCCAACCCTCTGACGACCTCCTGAGGAGCTGCCAGACGCTTGCCGACGGGGCGGGTGTGATCTCCTCTCTTTGCGGGACAAAACCCGTGACAGATCCCCTGAAATATGGCATGCTGAAAGAGTGTAAGGATGGCAGGAAATGCCAAATGTCTACAGCAGTGGACAGGAGCGCCCGATGGCCCTTCGAGACACGACCCCGACCCCAGCAGACACACCACGCCTTGGCGATGACGGCCGGATGACCGCAAAGCGGCGCGTCCGTTCCAAACCTGCCATATCGACAAGCCCGGGTCAGTCCCGCCCCAGCCGGGAGACCGCCACGACGGAGGGCAAGTCCGTCTCGGCCCGGCTGTCACCCGCCGAGGGAGAGGCGCTCGAGGCGCTGAAGGCGCGTCATGGCTTTGGTTCGAACTCGGACGCGCTGCGGGCCCTGGTGCGGGCCGCCTCGGGGATGCTGGAAGCGGATCCGGCAACGGCGGGCGGCCTCGAGGCAATCCGGGGCGAGCTGCACGAGATCGGCGTCGCCGTGAACAAGATCGCGCTCGCCGCAGGCCAGGGCCGGATCGATCCGAGCCATGAGCAATGGGCGGCACTCAGTGCCTTGCGGCAGACCTTGCCGGAGATGCGCTCCTATCTGCGGGCGGTGGTGGACGAGCAGCGCCGGCGCGGCATCCGGCTCTTTGCGGAATGGCAGGAGGCCGAGCATGGCGAGCCTCGCGGATGATCTGATCGGCGAGATCCGGCTGCGCCGCGTCGGCGGCCGGGTGCTGCGGGACAGTGGGTTCGGCAAGACAAAGGGGCGCCGCTCGGGGGCCGGGGGGTCGTCCTTCTCGGCGCGGGCGCGCGATCTGTGGCGGGTGGGCCAGGGCTCGAACGCCGCAGTGCTGAAGAAGATTGCCCGAGGCGGCACGCAGACGCCGGGTCGGCTCAAGGCGCAGCTTCGCTATCTCTTCACCAAATCCCATGCGCTCTTCGGCAACACGATCGGGCTTGATCCAGAGGCACAGGTGCTCACAGCCAATCAGCGCAAGGCCATCACGCTGGATTGGTCGGACGGCTGGCGGGGTGATCCGAAGAACGGCCATACCACGCATCTGCTCCTCTCCTTTCCCTATGACCTTGCGCCCCGGAAGGCGCTGCGGATCGCGGAGGCCTGGGCCTTCGAGATGTTCCAGTCAGGCACCCATGTGCAGGATGAATGGGCCTATGTGGCGGCGCTGCATACCGACCGGTCGCATCCCCATGTCCATATCGTGGTGAACAACCGCGGGCTCGAGCAGGACACCTGGTTCTTCATGGCAAAGGATCATGCCTTCAACCTTGCCACCATGAAGGAGCGCTTGGTCGAGATAGCGGGCGGGATGGGAGTGGAGCTCGACGCCTCCTCACGCCTCGAGCGGGGCATCCTGACCTATGGACCCACCCGCGCCGAGATCGAGGGGGCGGCGCGTGAGCATCGGCCAGTGCGCGAGCGGGCGTTGCAGGGCCCGGCGCTCGAGGAGGGGCTGGCGGTGGTCACGCGCAGCGCCGCCACGCTCAGGACGCTGGCCGGGATCGCCAGCTTGGCCCGGCTCGGGGACGTGAAACTGCGCATGGAGCGGGCGGCCAAGATCCTGGAGACCGGCGGCATCCTGAGTGCGAAAACCCTGGAGGGTGAGATGATGGATTTGCAGAACACGGACGTCCCGCACACCCGGCGAAGCCTGGACCGGGTGTTTGCCACCTGGCTTGATCGGGCCGAGCGTGAGATCGCCACCCTTGGTCCCGAGGACCGGCGCGAGATGCGCACCGAGCTGGCGGAGGTCACCACCGCGATCCTGCGCGATCTGGGCGATGCGCGCGGTGCCGAGCTGGTGATGCAGGCACCTCGCTCGGCGCTCTACCAGACGGAGCTTGGAGACAGCGCCATTGCCCGCGGGACGGTCACGAAGACCCTGTCCCGGACTGCCGCCCTTGAGGTGCGGACCGGGGTTCTGGACGCGGCCGAAGCCATCGGCATCGAGCGGCCAGTGATGGAGCGGCGGCTCGAGCATCCGGCGGCGAATGCCTGGCAGGAGCGGGAATGGGTCAAGGCAGACCTCAAGGCCGTCTCCAAGGCCCAGGGCCTCGATCTGGACCAAGACGATCAGCGCCAGCAGGCGGCCGAGATGGTGGACCGGTTCTATGCCACCGTCGCCAAGGTGCTGAACCACGCCCTGGGCGTCGAACACGCCCGCGAGATGGTCCACAGCCACGAGAGCGATCGCCTGGTCAGGACGCTCGAGACACTGGCCCGGGTGCATCACCAGCACCGTCGAGTGGAATTCGAGCGGGAGGATCACGCTGAACGCTTTGCCGCCGACCTGAAGGAGCGCTACGGCGAGAGGGTGATGGAGCAGATTGCGGTTGGCGATACCTCGGCTCTGGCCTCCGACTTCCCTGAGGCCCGCCAGCGGCGCGAGATTGCCCGCGCCCTGGTAGCGGCCGCTGACAGCCACGAAAGCCTGGGTCTGAGCCGGCGGCAGGCGGAGCTCGCCCGGGAACGCCTGCTCGCGCGCGAGCACCAGCACGAGAGACCGCAGCATGAGTTGCGTCGCAAGGATCACGATCTGGACCTCTGAGGGAGGCAGGCCATGAACCGGATGATCGTTGCCATCCCGGCCGGGCTGGTCGCCGGAGCCCTGGTCGGGCTGATGATCGGCGGCCTGTGGCTGCACTGGCAGCTCGGCGCTAACATGAACGCCGGCCACCCGTTCGTGCTGATCACGGACTTTCCCGGCCTGCGAATGGCCGGGCAGGATCCCTGGCGCTCGGCCTATGGGATCGTTCTGGCAGGTGCCGTGCTTTTGTCCCTGCTGGCCGTGGCGTTCACCCTGACCCATCGGCTGACCACCTATGGCACAGCGCATTTCCAGACCCGGCGCGAGATCCGGCGCAACGGGCTCCTGCAGCCCGTAGGGGCAGGGCTGGTGTTCGGCAAGTTCGGCAAGCCGCACAGAAAGGGCCGCTTTGTCTGCGGCAGCTACGACCGCTTCCCCCATGCCCTGGTGGCCGCGCCCACCCGCTCGGGCAAGGGGGTGGGATACGTGATGCCGAACACGCTGCTCTTTCCCGGCTCCTGCGTGGTGATGGATGTGAAAGGCGATATCTTCGAGGCCACGGCCCGGCACCGCCAGGCGCAGGGCGACCAGGTGTTCCGCATCGCGCCGTTTGACTTCCAGCACCCGTCGCATCGCTACAACCCGCTTGAGCGGATCAGCAGGATTGCGGATACCGACCAGCGGTTCACCGAGCTCTCAAAGCTCGCCAGCTATTTCCTGATCCCGAAGAACGAGAAGGGCGGCGCCTCGGACTTCATCGTGGGCGCGCGCCAGCTCTTCGTGGCCGGCGGCATGCTGGCCATCGAGCGCGGCACGCCGACGCTTGGCGCCATTGCCCGCATCCTCTTTGATACTGGCAACAAGGAGGCAGCCTACGCGGCCCTGGCAGCCGAGGCGCGCCACGCCCAGACAGCAACGATCTTTCGCAACTTCTCGGGCCATTCCGATCGGACGCTCTCGTCCTACGCCTCGGTTCTTGACGGCTCGGGCCTTGGGCTGTGGCTCAACCCCCGGATCGACAAGATCACGAGCGCCAACGACTTTTCCTGGGGCGACATTCGGCGGCGCCCGCATGCGGTCTATGTCGTTGCCAACTCCGACGATATTCCGACGCTTTCCCCGCTTCTGCGGCTGATGTTCGGAGAGTTGATCGCCACCATGCGCGCGCACATCCCCGATCCGACAACCGAGCCCTGGCCTGTACAGATCATCCTTGACGAGTTCGATCAGCTTGGCCCCATGCCGATCATCGTCCAGTCGCTGAAGCAACTGGCCGGTCACGGCGTGCGCGTGTCGATCATCACCCAGTCGGTGCCAGGTCTGGAAACAATCTATTCCGAGAACGAACGGCTCTCGATCGAGTCTGCTGCCGGCATGAAGCTCTACATTGCACCCAACGAGAAGAAGACCGCCGGCGAGGTGTCCGAGGCGCTCGGCAAGACTACCCGGCTGTCGCTCAGCGACAGCTATTCGCAAGACGGGCAGGGCTTGCTGAAGCGGTCTGTCTCGCGGCGCAACGAGGAACGCCCGCTGATGACCCCCGACGAGGTCCGCAGGCTCGATCCCGACAAGATCCTCCTGATCCCCGAAAGGCAGAACCCGATCCTGGTGGACCGGATCGTCTACTGGCAGGACGCCTGGTTCAAGACCATCATCGACGCGCAGAAGGGACCGCTCCCTTATCCTGATCCGATCCGGGCCGAACTGGACGATCTGCGGGCCGAGGTCGCGTCCTTGCGCGAGGCCCGGATGAGCTATCCCCTGACTGGGGAGGCCACACCAGGCGGAGAGCAAGATCGGGAGCCCTCCCTGGCACAGGACGTGGCCGGAGCGCGTGAGGCTGCCGGCGAGGAGGCTGATCCGGCCCTGGCTGCGGCTGCCGCTGATGCCGCCATGACCCGGATGAATACATTCGACACCAGGCTGCAGGGCAAGAAGCGGAAGGGTGATGTCCCGGCTGCGGCGTCATGACGGTGAGGCGGGATGTGGGCATCCTTGTTGGCAGACTTTCTACAGCAGATTGGTTGGGCCGAACGCAGCACCCCTCTCGACGCAAGTGATATGGTGCTCCAAAGGCAGCAACCGTCGGCGGCGGAAGGCGTTGAGATCGGGTCGATCCGGCCTTTTCCTCAGAGCCACAGGAAGGTGTATCCGAAATGGACCTGGAACGCGCACTGCAAATTGCCGCAACCGCCCACCACGGACAGAAGAACAAAGCGGGTGAGCCATTCATTTTGCATCCGCTGCGCGTCATGCTTGCCTGCTCCGGTTCAGACGAACGGATCGTCGCCGTGCTGCACGACGTGGTCGAGAAAAGTGATTGGACGCTCGATGCCTTGCGTGAGGAAGGCCTCGAAGACCAGTTGGTCGCAGCCGTCGACGCAATGACGCGCAGGGAAAATGAAACCTATTCTGGGTTTGTTGACCGCGCCGCCGCCCATCCCATCAGCCGCCCTGTAAAGATTGCCGATCTTCGCGACAATCTTGCAATGACTCAGTCAGGCAAGGCGTCGCAGGAAGATGGCAAGAAGGCGGAACAGTATGTCGACGCACTGACCCGGCTGGGCTGCGCCCCCGACGAGCCCCTGTGGTCCTCTCGGAGTTCGTCCATCGAGTGATCCTGCCGAGACTGTTGTACGAAATTCATGGACGTTTGGGAGCAGACTGCCCGTCGGTCGGATTTCGGTCATGCGGGTCTGAGCGGTGTGGGGATCGACTGCGTATCCAATGCCATCACGCGCCCGTGCAGGATCTTTGACCAGCTCGGACTGCGTGGTGCTCAATCACCGACTGCTTGGACCACATCAGGGGAAATTTCAGCGCGACAGTCTAATGAGTCGGCTCTGAACAACTCCTCAGGCGGCCACTGCATGGCGGTGATGGGTCCTTTCGCCCCGGATGATCGCCGTGATCAGGTGAAGCAATAGAGTCCAAAGAGCCCTGAGATGGGCGAGGATCTTGCGGATATTGTGGCCGCAGGCGCAGAGGACGGCGAAGACCGCGTCGCCGATGCGGCCTTTCAGCGGGCATCTGGCCAAGCGACCGTCGCTCTTCATGTGGCCGATCTCAGGCTCGATGGCGCTTCGCCTCCGGAGGAGCCGTGCCAGGAG
>NZ_JBDPNJ010000037.1:0-19111 GCF_039770665.1 Paracoccus sp. SSK6
TATTATCTTCCGGCCGGTCGCAAGGTCTGCCGTTACTGGATCGTCGGCGATGTCCACAATGCGCCCGGCCGCAGCATGTTCGTGCGCTTGACAGGGTCCGAGACGGGCTAGGGCGCCGGCGGCCGGTGGCAGGACGCCAGTTCCGGCGATTATGGCGATCTCCCCGATGTCATCCGCGCCCCGCTGCGGGCTCCATGACTTCCATGATGTCGCGCGCAAGGCGATCCGCTTTCTCGGCATGCCGCATCCGCACCCGGCAGGGGTATCTTCCGCTGCATCGCTTCAGGACGAGCCAGCGCAGAGCGTCGGAGGGCAGCGTCTCATCCGCAAGCTCTTGCCATGAGTACGCTATGCTTGCTCACAGCAGCACGGCGGAGAGAAGCTATGGCCGTCTCGTTCAAGGGTGCGCACTTCCCCAAGACATCATCCTGTACGCTGTCTTCTTCTACTTGCGCTACAACCTATCCTATCGCGTCGCGACCTCAAGAAGATCATGGCCGAGCGCGGAGTCACGGTCGATCATGCACCGCTCAACAGGTGGGTGGAACGTTATGCCGGCTTGGTTGCGGAAGATGCCGTAGGCGAAAGCAGCCGACCGCATCCGGGCCTTTTCCCCGCCATAGCTGGCAGGATAGGCGCGGATGCCCCCTTGGGCCGCTTCTCGCGCGCCGCCCCAACTGTTCGGTTCGTCGTCCGCCCGGTCGCGCGGATTGTGCATGGCCGTGTGCCCGTCCTGCTGAAAATGGTGGAATGGGCAGCGCGGGGCATTGATGGGAAGATGGTTGAAGTCCGAGCTGCCAAGCCCCTTCAACTGGGTGCCCGGATAGCTGAAGTCGCGCAGAGGAACTATCAGCTTGGCAGCGCCCGCTAAGGAACGGCCAATCGCATGGACCCGGTGCAAGGCCGGATGGCTATTCCGACCGCCGATCCGCCGGACAACGCATCTCAGACGCGTCCTCGCACCTTATCATCATGAATATTGCACGGCACTACCTGCGCCAGTGGAAGGACAATCCTGTCCGCGAAATCCTCGCCGGGGCGGTGGCAACCTTTGCCCTGATCCCCAAAGTCATCGCCTTTTCCTTTACCGCCGGGATCGATCCCGCCGTCGGGCTTCATGCCTCGTTTGTCATCAGCATCGTCATCGCCCTGTTCGGTGGCAGGCCCGCGATGATCTCGGCGGCGGCCGGTCGGCTTTGCCCGGCTGACCACGCTCATGCGCTATGTCTCGAACTCGGTCCGCACAGGCTTTGTCAACGCCCTGGCCATCCTGATCTTTGCCGCGCAACTGCCGCATATCGCGAATGCCGGGGCCAGCGGCTATGCCGTGATCGCCGCCGGTCTTGCGGTGATCTATCTTGCGCCGCGCCTGACGGCGTCATCCTTGTTCCCGCGCTGGCCATTGCGATGGTCGGCCTTCTGGAAAGCCTGATGACGGCGGGGGTGGTCGATGACCAGACCGGCACGCCGTCCAACAAGAATGCCGAGGCGCGCGGCCTGGGGCTGGCCAATGTTGCCGCCAGCCTGTCTGGCGGCATCGCGGGCTGCGGCATGATCGGGCAGACCGTCTCGAACGTCAAATATGGCGGCGGCTTTCGACGCTGGCCGCAGGGGGGCTGCTGCTTTCACTGATGGTGGTGGCCGGCGATCTGATCGGCCAGGTGCCGGTGGCGGCCTTGGTCGCGATCATGATCATGGTGTCCATCGACACGCTGGACTGGGCATCCCTGAGGCGGCTGCGCTCCACACCGGCCTTGTCCAATCTGGTCATGCTGGCGACGGTGGCGGTAACGATCCTCAGCCACAACCTGTCGCTGGGGATGTTGATCGGCGTGCTGATGAGCGGCGTGTTCTTTGCCGCAAAGGTGGCCGCCATGCAGCATGCCGCCGTGAGGGCGATCATTCCATCATGGAAGGGCAGATCTTCTTCGCTTCGGCCGAGGCTTTTATCGAGGCCTTCGATCCGATCGACCATAATGGTCCGGTGACCATCGACCTGTCGCGCGCCAGGCTGTGGGACATCACGGCCATGGCGGCTGTCGAAAAGGTGCGGGACCGCTTCTTGCGTCACGACCTGCCCGTCACGCTCAAGGGGCTGGAGCATCCTGCCTGAATTCGCTTCAAGGTGCTTGTTCATCTGGTGGATCGGCAGGTCGGCGGTCCAAGACGAAGCACGCTGATCGGGCGGCCCTGCGCGAAGGCTCGCAACCAAACCTAGCCTGGGGCCGTTCGAAGGCATGTGGAACTGGGTCTTGCAGCACGCCTCTGTTGTGCAGGCGGTCATCGCACTGGTCACGGCCGGGGTCTGGATTGCGTATCTCCACGTCTTTGTGGAAAGCCTGCGGCGCCAGCGGCGCAGCGAAATCCTGATCACCATGGGCGGCGAACGGGGCCTTGGCGGTCGCGTCCTGATCAGCAATCTGGGGCTGGAGCCGATCTATGTCCTCGACATCCTGCTGGGGCGCAGCACCGAGAGCGCCGAAGACCTCGTATCCGTGATCGACAAGACGGAAGGCGGCGCGTCGGGAAGCGCGAGGGGGGCGACCCTGCAGCGGCCCCTGAAAAGCGGGGAACATATCGATATCGGCACCATCGACGATCTGCTGGATCGCGCCGCCTGGGGGCCGCGCCGGGACAGAAGCGACGGCGATCTTTCCCGGATCGAGATCACCGTCGCAGCCGTGACCGCGGCCGCGTCGGGGATCGTGGCCGCCCGGCGGGCCTTCGCCGTTCAGCACCGCGACGGGCAACTGATCCTGCGGCCACAAACCCTTTATGCAGAGCAGA
This sequence comes from Paracoccus sp. SSK6, assembly GCF_039770665.1. Lineage (NCBI taxonomy): Bacteria > Pseudomonadati > Pseudomonadota > Alphaproteobacteria > Rhodobacterales > Paracoccaceae > Paracoccus > Paracoccus sp. SSK6. The sequence goes on from NZ_JBDPNJ010000037.1 coordinate 2,788, forward strand.
TCCGGGGACGGGAGGGCCGCCGCCGGATCGAGAACCAACTGGCCGCCCGGCTGTGATCACAAAGGGCCGCACCGGCCGCTCGGGCCCGGATTTCGGGTCTGGTGGTGAAATCCTGATCCCCTGCCCCTATGATCGCCGCATGCTGAACCCCAATTCTGAAACAGCATGGTTTCCCAGTGCAGGGCGCTTTTCCTTTCATGTGTTCGCGGCGGCAGGCGCTGCCATGGCGGGCTGGGCCGCCGACCCGCGGCGGCCCGAAGCCGGCAGTCATTCGGGCAGGCGATAGGCGATGATGTAGTCGCCGATGGGTGTTTCCATGAAGTGATGGCCCGTCGCGGCGATCAGGACATACTGGCGGCCGTCCACCTCGTAGGAGATCGGATTGGCCTGCCCGCCTGCGGGCAGCACGTCCTGCCAGAGGGTCTCGCCGGTCTCGATGTCGATGGCGCGGAACAGGTTGTCGGTCGCGGCGCCGATGAAGATCAGCCCGCCTGCGGTGACTACCGACCCGCCGTTGTTGGGCGTGCCGATCTTCATGGGCAGCATGGAGGGGATGCCGAAAGGCCCGTTGCGCCGGGCGGTGCCGATGGGGGTGTCCCACAGCGTCTTTCCGGTGTTCAGGTCGATGGCGCGGATGCCGCCATAGGGGGGCCGCGTGCAGGGAACGCCGGTGACGTCGTTGCGCCAGCCCGCGTTCACGTCTATGGCATAAGGGGCACCGGCCTGGGGATCGCCCGCGCCCTCGGCCCCGCCGACATCCGCGTTCTCGCCCGCCTCACCGCCCGGCGGCTGCGCATTGATCGGGCGCAGGCCCATCCGGTCGGCCTCCTCGCGCGGGATTAGGCGGTTGAAGTTCGGCACGTCGTTGTAGTTGGCGACAATGATCTGGCGATCCGTATCCACCGCGACCGATCCCCAGTCCGATCCGCCGTTATAGCCGGGATACTGGATCCACCGCTTGTCGGCTGACGGCGGCGTGTAGAAGCCCGCGTAATTCGCGCGGCGGAACTGGATGCGGCACCACAGCTGGTCGATGGGGGTGAAACCCCACATGTCCTTTTCGACCAGATTGTCCTTGCGCAGCGTGTGCCATTCCGATGTTGGCTGCGTGGGGGACAGGAAATCAGGCTCGACGCTGCCTTCGTCGGGGGCCGGAACCTCGCCCACGGGGGTCAGCGGCTCGCCCGTGGCGCGGTCGAGGATGTAGATGTCACCTTGCTTCGATGGCAACAGGATCGCCGGGGTGGTCTGCCCGTCTCCGGTCGGGAAGTCCAGCAGCGTCGCCTGGCTGCCCAGGTCATAGTCCCAGACATCCTTGTGAACCGTCTGGAAGTTCCAGCGCGGCTCGCCCGTCAGCGCGTCAAGCGCCACCAGCGAGGTCGCCCACTGGTTTTCCAGGTCCGAGCGGTTCGAGCCGTAGTAATCGACCGAGGAATTGCCCATCGGCAGATAGACCAGTCCCAAGTCTTCGTCCGCGGTGGCGGTGGTCCACATGTTGGGCGTGCCGCGGGTAAAGGTTTCGCCGGCGGGCGGCTGGCCGTATTCGCCGGGCCTGCCCAGATCCCAGGCCCACAGGAATTCGCCCGTGACCGCGTCGAAGCCGCGGATCACGCCTGATGGCGCGTCCTCGGCCTGGCCGTCCTTGACCTGCGCGCCGGTGACAAGAACGCCGCGCACGATGGCCGGGGGCGCGGTGACGGCATACCAGCCGGGCACCTTCTCGCCGATCCCTTGCCACAGGTCCACCTGACCGCCTTCGCCAAAATCCCTGCAAGGCTGGCCGGTGCGCAGATCGACCGCGATCAGGCGGGCATCTATGGTGCCTTCGATCACGCGGGTCTTGCATTGCGCGTCCTCTGCCAGGTCGGGCGCGGTATAGACGGACACGCCCCGGCAGGACGCGGAATAGGGGATGGCGTCGTTGCTGACCTGCGGGTCGAAGCGCCAGTTCTCCTTGCCCGTTTCCGCGTCGATCGAGATCAGGATGTTCTTGGCCGAACACATCACCAGTTGATCGCCGATCTTCAGCGGCGTGGTTTCTGCCGCGTACTTGCCCTCGGCGCTGCCGGTTGGCATGTCACCGGTGCGATAGACAAAGGCGCGCTCCAGCCGACCCACGTTGTCGCGGGTGATCTGGTCCAGCGGAGAATAGCGTGTGGCCTGCGCATCGCCGCCCCAGAAGGGCCAGTCGGCGCCGATCTGCGGCTGCGGCCGGGGGCTGCGGTCGGTCTGGTCGGACCTTGGGATCGGATCGACCGTTTCGGCGGCAGAGGCGGGATCGACAGCTTCAGGGCTTTCTGGTGCCGGCGCTGCGTCAAGGGTCGCGGCGGGCGCGGGCGCTTCGGCCGCCGGGTCGGGAGAAGGTTGGGTCGCGGGCGCTTGCGGCGCGTCTGGCGCTTGCGCCAGAACCGGGGGGGCCGCCCAGGCCGTCAGCATCGCGATGACCGAGGCGGAAAGCAGGGGATTGCGCATGATGATGCCCTCAGCGGTCGCGGCGGGTGGCGGTGGCGGGAACGACGAACAGGATCAGGACCAGAACAACCGTGGGCGCGACAAGGCGGGGAACCTGCGCCCACCAGTCGGTGCCTACCTCCCAGAAGGCCCAGGCCACCGTGCCCAGCCAGATCAGGCCGTAGACCGGCAAGGCATCGCTGCTGCGGGTGGCCAGCAGCCAGGCCGTCACCAACAACCCTGCCCCGGCGACGGCATAATACCAGCTTCCGCCAAGAACGATCAGCCAGATGCCGCCGCCCAACAGGGCCAGCCCGAACAGCGCCAGCACAATGGCAAGGATGACGGCGGCGATCCACCAACCGCCGCCGCGCAGGGGATCCGGCCTGCGCAAGCGCGCGGGATCGGTGCGAAGATGGGCCATGATTGCTCCTCTCAGCTTGTCGAATCCAGCCTTTGCAAGAGCCGGTGACTGGAATTGCAACCCAGAGGGAAGGCTGCCGTTCCTGAAAACGTGCAGAAAGTGCCGATCCGCCACAAACGCGCATGGGTTTGGATTGCCCGAAACCGCAGTTGTTCGTCCCGCAGGATCGGGTGCGTTTCCACGGCCGGCGGCAAATCTTGAGGCAAGAGGATCAGGCGGAAGCTTTTGCTGCAATGCCGGATTGTTTGTGATCTCGCGCGCAAGCCTGTAGGATGGCAATGCCTGAAAACAGCGCAACGGCGTCCGCCTTGTCCACCTTTGCCTTTTGGGAGATCCGCAGATCGACACCAACCCAAGCCAAGAAGGAGTGGTCTTGACCCAGAACTCCGATATTCCCCTTGGTCCCGAAGCACCGGACGCCATCCCGGCCCCAGAAGGTGCGACGCAGATCATCCAGACCGATTACGAGATCGGCCAGGACAACATCAACTATCGCCGCCGGTTCGTGTTCGAACTGGACATCCACAACGTCGTCTTCAGCGTTTCGGCGATCGGGGTGGTCGCCTTTACCCTGCTGACGCTGATGTTCCAGAACACGCTGGCCCCGTTCTTCACTGGCCTGCGGGGTTTCCTGACGGCGAACCTGGACTGGTTCTTCATCATCGCCGCCAATGTCTTTGTGCTGCTGTGCGTGGCCCTTATCGTTCTGCCCCTGGGCCGCATCAGGCTGGGTGGCCCCGAGGCGACGCCCGATTACAGCTATGCGTCCTGGTTCTCGATGCTGTTCGCGGCGGGCATGGGCATCGGGCTGATGTTCTATGGCGTGGCCGAGCCGCTGGGCAACTTCACCGCCGCCTTTGACGGGCCCGTCGTCGGGCCGGACGGGCTGCGGACCGACTGGGCGCCGCTGCATGGCGCGCCCGGCGATGCCGAGGGCGCCCGGCGCCTTGCCATGGCTGCCACGATCTTCCACTGGGCGCTGCACCCTTGGGCGATCTATGCCGTTGTCGCCCTGTCGCTGGCTTTGTTTTCCTTCAACAAGGGCCTGCCGATGACCCTTCGGTCGATCTTCTACCCCATCTTCGGGGAACGGGTCTGGGGCTGGCCGGGACACCTGATCGATATTCTGGCGGTGTTCGCCACGCTTTTCGGGCTTTCGACCTCGCTGGGCTTCGGCGCACAGCAGGCCAGCGCGGGGCTGAACTTCCTGTTCGGGCTGCCTGCGACCACCAGCGCGATGATCGTTCTGATCATCATCATCACCGGCATCGCCACGGCCTCGGTCATTGCCGGCATGGACAAGGGCGTCAAGCTTCTGTCTGAGATCAACATGGGCTTGGCCTTCCTGCTGCTGGTCTTCATCATCGCGGTCGGTCCGACGCTGCAGATCGCCACGGGCTTCTTCAAGAACCTGCTGGCCTATGCCGAATACCTGCCCGCGCTGTCCAACCCGTTCGGGCGGGACGACGACAACTTCCGCCAGGGATGGACGGCCTTCTACTGGGCATGGTGGATCAGCTGGTCGCCTTTCGTGGGCATGTTCATCGCCCGCGTCAGCCGGGGCCGCACGGTGCGCGAACTTCTGATCGCGGTGCTGGTGATCCCGTCAGTGGTTTCGACCTTGTGGATGACGACGCTTGGCGGCACGGCGATCAGCCAGGTGATGAACCAGGGCCTGACCTCGGTGCAGGATGCGGCGCTGGAGTTGCAGCTGTTCGAGATGCTGGCCCATCTGCCGCTGACGGCGATTACCTCGCTGATCGGGATCGTGCTGGTGATCGTGTTCTTTGTCACCTCCTCCGATTCCGGCTCTCTGGTGATCGACACGATCAGCGCAGGGGGCAAGATCAATGCCCCGGTTCCCCAGCGCGTTTTCTGGGCGACGTTCGAAGGCCTTGTCGCCATTGCGCTGATGCTAGGCGGCGGGCTGGCGGCGTTGCAGGCAATGGCAGTCTCGACAGGGTTTCCCTTCGCCATCGTGCTGCTGAGCGCGTGTTTCGCACTGGTCAAGGGATTGAGGGCCGAACCGCGATAAAAAACCCGGTCCCGTCTTCAAGAAGGCGGGATCACATCCACGCTGCCACCGCAATACCAGGCGTTCGGCTGTCCGGGCTCCGGGTACCCCGCACCTTCTTGCCGTCAGATACAGGGCTCGGCGCGTGGTGCGGGGATTTGTTCCTGACCGCCCTCAGCTCCCCGTCATCCGAGGGGGGTCGAGGGGCGACAGATCCTCAGCCTCCTTGAGCGGCGGATTTTTCTCCAGATCGGCAATAAGGCTTCTCATCTCTCCGATTTCCCGCACCTGCGCCTCGATGATCCCGTCGGCAAGGTCGCGGACGCGCGGGTCGCGGATAATCGACGACGAACTACGGGTGGAACCGCACCAATTCCAGCATGTGCTGGCGATCCTTGGGGCAGAGGAAGCCGCGCGTCAGCACCACGATCATCAACTGATCGCCCTGCAGATCGTACATGCGGCGACGAGTCTTGGTATGGCCGGGCAGGACATAATCGGGAAATTTGGCCCCGGAACGATGTCTGGCCTCTTGGTAACCTCCTTCCGGGTGTGGGCGGTTCTCTAACCGGGGCGCGACCTGAACCTCGTCCTGGGCCGCCAGGGCGCCCGCCCCAACCAGCATCGCGACCTTTTCGCCCGCGTTCAGGATCTCGGCCGCGCGCTTCAGGTCGGCCTCTTGGGGATCACGACGGGGAGGGAATAGCCCGTGCCGGAAAAGACGGATACATGCGCGCGGCGGATCGACATAGTCCAGTTCCTGCAAGTCATTGGGAAAGATCAGGGCCGATACGCGCCGCTAGCCGATGGCCGCGCGGAAGGCCCGATCGGTCAGGTGACGGACCTGTTCGGGAACCATGACGGTGTGGACATGATGGCCCGCCACGTCCTTGAACATCGACACCAGGTCGATTTACTGCTGGTAATGCGCGCCAAGCGCGGTGTGCGCCTGCTGCCCTGCAATCGCCAGAACCGGCATATGGTCGGCGCGCGCATCGTAAAGCCCGGTCAGAAGATGCGCGGCCCCCGGGGTTGCTAGGCAGACGCCGATCTCTCCTGTGAACTTGGCATGGGCCACGGCCATGAAGCGGCCATTTCCTCGTGCCGGACCTGCACGAACTCGATATCGCCGCCCCGCCATCGCAACGCGCCAAGAAGTCCGTGGATGCCGTCGCCAGGATAGCCGAAGACGTGGCGGACGCCCCAGTCCCACAGCCTTTGTCAGAAGAAATCCCCGACCGCCGCAATCGCACGGCCCCTTTGCGTCATCCAGCAGAGCAACCGAACGACGGCGGAGAGGTTCCCTGCGCGCTGAACCCGGGCGCGCTATCGTGATCCTATCAGGCTGCCATTTTCCGGCAGCTTTCGGCGCAGACCGCACAGGTGCCTTGTGCAGGCCGGTGCCGTTCAGCATGAAGCTCGCCGAGGTCTGGCAGATCTCGACGCAGGCCATCATCAGCGGGAAATGATGTGCCTCGACATGCTGGCCACCCCGTTTCAGGCAATGATTTATCGCCATGCCAAGTGGTCTTGCCCCCATTTCGCCGGACACTCAGGCGGTTGCGGCTTGAGCAGCAATGAACTCGCGGGGCGAGCGCATCTTCAGCCCTGAGTGAGGGGGTTGTCGTTGTACTCCTCGAACCAGCTTCCGATCAATCCAAGGACGGTCTGGGCAGCCGGCAGCGGCGTCATCTGGACGTAGTCGCGCTTCAGTGTCTTCACGAAGGGGCGAGCCATTGTCCGCCATCGGTACGAGGATATGGCGAGCGAGATGCCATTGCTTTGTGGGCTCTGCACCGGGGTAAAGCAGGGTTTCAGCCCGAACTGATGGGCGAAGATCTGAGTATCCTTTGCGATGTAAGGCGGCCCATTGTCGGTCAGCATCTCGATTGTCGCTGGCGCACGCAATGCCTTGAACCGCCGCTCCACGGCTTCAAGCATGATGTCGCGAATGTCGGACCCGCTGATGCCGGCATTGACCACAGCCCTCCAGGCGATGATCTCGCGGTCCTGGGCATCAATGATAAAGGCGCCGCGGATCACATCGCCGTTCCGAGCTGGGTGAACTCAAAGCTGCACCAGCGGAGGTTCGAGCGCATCACGATGATCTTGCCGTCATGGATGTGCTCCGGCCGCGCAGAGTATTTCCGCGCCAGCAATAGGTTATGAGCCTTCATGATCCTGTAGGTGCGCTTGTGATTGACCGGTGCCAGGCCTTCCGACCGCAGTTGGCGGTTCAGGAGCGCCGTGATCCGATGGTAGCCGTGGGTCGGGCCGTGCTGCGACAAGCGCCGTGATGAGCGGCACCACCGCCGCGTCTTGCGCTTTATGGTAGCGCCGCCGCGGCTTCGCTTTGCTATTCAATCGGTCGACCAGGTTCGAACGGGCGACGCCCAGCGTCTCCTCGACGACCCTCCTTTAGATAGGATTAAATCCCGGTGATCGTCGGTTCAGCATCAACGACCACCCGGCCCTTAGTTTCAAAGCAGCCCCAGCCAGCGTGGCAGCGCTAGCGAGAGCGAGGGGATGAAGGTCGTGAGGATCATCACGGGCAGGGCGACCAAGGCCATCATCCGCAGAGCAGGTCCGACGGCATGATGGACAGAAACCTTGCCGATCCGGCAGGCCATGAACAGGACAGGCGCCATGGGAGGGCTGTTGGCGCCGATGACCACCGAGGTCGCAACAATGGCCGCGAAATGGACCGGGTGAACATCCACGGACATCATCAGCGGCAGGAGGAGGGGCGCGATCACGACGGTGACGGAAACGTCGTCCACGATCGCTCCCGCGATGATGAGAAAGACGTTCACCAGCAGCATGACCCCGATGGGGCTGCTCACGAGAGAGGCCACCAACTCCGTCAGATCCTGCGGAATGCGTTCCGCCACGAGAATGCGGCCGATGACGAAGGAGAAGAGAAGGATCAGCACGATCGATCCGGTCGTCTCTGCTGCAGCGACCGTGCTGTCGCGCAGGTGCCGCAGGCTCATGTCACGATAAATGAAGAGGCCCACCAGCACCGCGGCGACCACGGCAAAGGCCGCGGCCTCGGTCGGCGTGAAGACGCCGCCGTAGATGCCGCCGATGATGATAACCGGCAGAGAGAGCGCCGGCAGGGTGCGAAGCGTGATGCGCCATTTTTCCCCGCCCGATAAACGAACGTCTTGCCGAAGTTCCCGGAAGTTTCGGCCAACCTGGCTGCGGTTGTAGATCATGAGGCCGAACATCAGCAGGATGCCGGGCATGATCGAGGCCGCAAAGCAGGCAGCAACAGACTGCTGCGTGGCAACGGCAAAGAGGATCATCGTGATCGAGGGCGGGATCAGGATACCCAGCAGAGAGGATATTCCGAGAAGGGCTGCCGAGTATCCGCGCGGATAGCCGCGCTCGGCCATGGGGTCGATCATCAGGGTGCCAATGGCAGCGACCGCTGCTGTCGCGGTGCCCGCAATGGCGCCGAAAACGCCAGATGCGCCCACCATGGCATTGCCCATGCCGCCTCGGCGCCGCCCGATCGCCATTTCCAGAAAGGCCACCAAGCGACCCGCGATGCCGCCCGACTGCATCAGATAGCCTGCCAGGATAAACAACGGCAGGGCCAGCAGGATGACCGAATTCAGCGACCTGAAGCCCTGGAGCATCAGCGTGTTCAGGTTGACGTCGTAGAGCCAGACCAGAGCCGCCACCACGCCGGCAAAGGACCAGGCGACCGGCAGTCCGATGCCGAGAAGCAGCAACAGCAGGCCGAGAACCAGCAATCCTTCCATCTTCAGGCCTCCTTGCGAAGATAGGAAAGCTGGAGTGCCGCGCGCGCAATATCACGCAAGGCATAGATCATGGCGCAAAATGCTGCGAGCGCCAGCGGCATCTGTGCCCAGACCAGCGGGATGTCCAGCACGGGAATGCTCTGGGGACGCTTCATGCCCCAGGCCAGCATCTTCCAGACCCAGTGAGCGAAAAAGCCGGCGATGATCAGCGTCAGGATGGAAACGACCAGGCTGTGTGCGGCTTTTGCGCGTGACGACGATAGCGACGTTGCCAGGAAGTCGACGACCAGATGCTCGTTGCGGCGGGACGCCAGAACGGCGCCCGCCATGTAAAGCCAGACAGCCGCCAAGAGGCTCGCCTCATGCATTCCGACAAGCGAGTAGCCAAAGAAGAACCGGCTGATCACCAGACTGACCAGTGCCAGCGTGACCACGGCACTGGTGGCAAGAACAATCAGGTCCAGGACCCAGGCAAGCGCCCGGTCCGCAATGCTCAGAAAGGTGATCACCGGCTCCTCCGCGGGGTCCTGCTCAGTCGGCTGCCGTATTCTGGCGCACGAGGTCCAGAAGCTCGGCACCAATCATCGCCTCCATCTGCGGCCAGACCGTGTCGCGCACAGTCGCCCTGAGGCTGGCGAGTTCCTCGTCGCTCAGTTCCACATAGGTGTGGCCAAGCTTCTTCCACTCTTCGACATAGCTTTCATCGGCGCGTTGGGCGTTCTCGAACTGGGCCAGCATGACCTGTTCAGCACCTGCCGCGACCGCGGCCTGGTGTTCGGGAGAGAGCGCGTCCCAAGTCTCCAGGTTGGCCGTCAGGATGCCTGTCAGGAATTGCTGGCGGCTGTGGACGTAATCGGTGAGGACGTCGCCGAAATACTCGTAGTCATAGAAGATCACGTTGGCGCTGTCGCCGTCGACCACGCCGGTCTGGATCGCTGAATAAAGCTCGCCCCAGTCGATGGTGGCGGTCTGATAGCCCATGGCTGCGATCGTTTCGGTAAAAGGAAAGACCGGAGGCACACGGACCTTGAAGGCCTTCGCCGCCTCGACGGTCGTCGCATGGCCGTCCTTGGTGCCGACGCCATTGAAGCCTTCGGGCCAGGCGCCGAGGAACTTCAGGCCATTGTCTGCATAAACGTCCGACAGCGCGGTGCTGAGCCAGCCATCCTTGCCATAGGCTGCCAAGGCCTTTTCCCATTCGGTGAACATGTAGGGGGTGTAGATCAGCGAGATGCGCTGATCATAGGAGGTCATCGGCCAGTTCAGCATCAGGTCGATATCGCCTGCCATGAGCAGGTCAAAGACTTCCTGCTGGCCGCCGAGTTCGTTCTGGTAGAAGATCTCGAAGGTCAATTCGCCGTTTGTCGCGGTTTCGACAGCCTTGGCCCAGGCGTCGATGGCCTTCCCGGGCTCGGAGCCCTTGGCCCCTGAGTCGGTCGCGATCTTCAGCGTCTCGGCCATGGCCGGTCCGGCCCATGCCGCGCATGACAGGAATGCAGCCAGCAGTGTCGCGCCCTTGAGGCTGCGCAGAGCGTTCGTCATCATGTTTCTTCCCTTGAGACGGCCTCTCCTCAGGCCTCGTGTCGGTTCCTGAACAGTTCGTAGGCAAACCGCGCCCTGACCCCGATGTCGAGGAAGGGCCGCGGTGGAACAGGCGTGGGGGTTCCCAGGCTGATCATGTCGGCGATCAGCGGGTTGTCCTCGCCCAGGGCCATCTCGGCGGCCAGCCGGCCGCTGATCGTGCCCTTGGCGACGCCCACGGCATTCTGGCAGACCGCGCTCCAGACATTCGGGGCAACCTGGCCAAACCCTGGCGCCCCATTGCGCGACAGGCAGATATAGCCCGTCCAGGTGTGCTCCATCGTCACGCCCTTCAGCATCGGGAAACGCTGTTCGAAAAGGCGCTGATGCTCGGCGCGGATCTTCAGCCGGCGCTCGTCCGACTGGCGCAACTCGGGGCAGAAGTGAATGTTCTGGCGGATCAGGATGCGGCGGTCGTTGGTATAGCGCATCGTGATGCCCGCAAAGGCATTGGCCGGAGTCGAGCCCCAGGGCGCGATATTGCCCAAGGTTGCCTGCTCGGCCTCTGTCAGCCTTCGTGTGAGGCTGGCATGGGCGGCGAAGTTCAGGAGCTTGCCCTTCCAGAACCCGAACCGCATGGCCAGTCCGTTGACCGCCAGGACTGCCTTGGGCGCCCGAACGGAGCCGTTCGCCGTCCGAAGGGTGATGGTCGAACCGAAGTCCGCCTCAAGCACCGGGCAGTTCTCATAGAGTGTCACGTTCTCGGGCAGGTTCTCACCCAGGCCACGGTTCAGCGCCGCCGGATTCAACAACACCGTGCCGGGTGTATAGACCGAAGCCGCGAAATGCCGCGTGCCCAGCCTTCTGGCAGTCTCCTCGCGGCCAAGCCATTCATAGGGCTCGCCCAGACGGTTCAGTTCTTCGACGGTGGGCTTCAGGACCTCCTCTGCACCGTGATCGGATGTGGCGGTGTGGTATTTTCCATCCTCGCTCCAGTCGCAGTTGATCCCATAGCGATGGACGCAGTCACGGAGCGAGGCGATCCCGGCGCGCGACAGGCGGAGATAGGCGTTGCCCTTGGCAAGCTCCTCCAGCGAGGAGCCCACATTATGGGGCAGGTCGATGGCGAAGCCTGAATTGCGGCCGGACGCATTCTCGCCCAGTTGCTGGGCATCAAAAACCACGACCTTTGCGTCGGGGCGCAATTCGCCGAGCCGGCGTGCAGCACCGATCCCCGCGAAACCTGCGCCGATCACGATGACGTCTGCCGTAATATCTCCCTTCAGCGCCGGCCGCGGCTGGCGCGGCGGCAAAAGCGCGCTCCAACCGTTGGTGCGGTCATCCTTGGGAAAGAGAGCGATGCGGGTCATGCCGAAGGCTCGTTGATCCAGCTTGCGGGTTGCAGGCTGTAGAAAACGAGGGCATCGCGGGAGATGTAACGCACGGGCGTTTCTGCCGGCAGCCAGATGGTGTCCATCGGTCCGGCTTCCAGAAGTCCTTCGGGCGTTTCGACAGCAAAGGTGCCGGAGATGACCAGGATCAGTTCGTCATATTTGACCTGCCAAGGAATGTCGGCGTCCTTGAAGCGGGCAAAGCCGCCCGACAATTCGCTGCGATCGGCAAGGCCCGCGACTTCCACGACCTCTGCCATGTCCGGATGGGCAAAGCGCGGCTGGAAATCCAATCCGGCAAAGCGGTTCACCCGCGCGGGCGATTTTCCGGCTTTTGTCATTCTTCCCCCTCATCGCTCTTCACACCTGACGGCGGAGGGCTCTGGCCGCCCTCCATACAGGTGTGTATCTATGGATACAATCGTGTATGGAACTGTCAATGAAAAGTCGTGAAGTCCTCGAGCGCGTCAGTCGGGATGGTGAGGAGGGGCCTCAACAACCCCGTTTGAGCCGCGCCGACTGGCTGTCTGCAGCACTGGATCTTCTTGTCGAGAGCGGAGTTGATGCGGTTCGCATCACACGTCTGGCAGACCGCCTCGGCGTCACGCGGGGCAGTTTCTACTGGCACTTCGCTGATCGGGGCGCGTTGCTTGCAGCCATGCTGGAGGTCTGGGAGCAGACAAACACCGCCAGTGTCATTCGCGCCGCCACTGACTCGGGTGACCTGGAGGACAGGGTGCTCGCACTCTTCATGTGCTGGGTAGATCCAGACCTCTTCGATCCAAAGCTCGAGTTCGCGGTGCGGGACTGGGCCCGGGGCGATGCAAAGCTGCAGGCCGTCATCAAGGAGACTGACCGGAAGCGCATGGAGGCCCTGATTGCCATGTTTGCAGAAGGCGGCTTTGCCGAACGCGAAGCCGTTATCCGGGCCCGGAATTTCTACTACACGCAGATGGGCTATTACGCTTTGAACGTTCAGGAGACGCTTTCGGAACGCTTGTCTTATCTTCCTCTTTATTTTGAAACCTACACCGACCGGCAGCTTGGTCATGAAGCCGAGCAGGAATTCATGCGGCAGGTCGGTGAAAAGAAAACCCTCTGGGGCGGTTAGGTCTGCACCGGATTTAACTGCTGCACCTGCAAGACTTGCCGCTCAGCCAAGCGAAGGGGAACGGCGGTTTCATCTGATTGCGATTGCTTGGTCCATCGATGAAGCCTCGCACGCGCTGCAGGACCGGGCGGTCATCGTCCTGCTCCATGCCCCCTTGGCCCGCATTGATGAAGTCGCCCAAGAAAACCGCGAGAATATCGAGGCCGGTCGGGCCACGAATGACGAAAAGGCATGGCTGGCGGCGTGGCACGCCGACCTTGCCGAAATCGAAGCCATCCAATCAGCCGCGCAGGAAGGGACAGCAGCATGATGATCGACAGGAAGGCCGCGGCCGAACGGCTGGAGAATGAGGCGGCGCGTCTTGCGGCCATTCTGGCGCGGGCCACGCCCGTGGAAGGATCCGGGCCTGCGATCCCGATTGCGCCGGCGCGCGGCCCGCAGCGCAGCTTCACCCCGCATGTCGTCATGCCGGACGAAAAGGCGAAGGGCGGCTACAAGGTCGAGGCCACGGGCTGGCGCGGCTTCAATGCCGTCAAGGCCATGGACATCTTCGACGATCTGCAACGCCGGGCGGAGGCGCGCAAGGACAAGGACGGCAACCCTGGCACGTCTCCCTTCACCAAGGGGCAGGTCAACATCGCGCGGCGCTATCGCGACCTGGTCGAGCGGCACGACGCGGGCGGCATGAAATGCGCCAGCCTTGAGACGCGGGGCAGCTGCGGCGCGACCTCGGGCGGCGAGTTCATCGACGCCTTCGTGGCGGAGGGTCGGGAAATCCAGCGCTTGCAGCGGCTGATCGGCACCGGCGCGGCCATGGTTGTCAGACGGGTGCGGCCTTCGGTGCGGGGCGAGAAGGGCGCGCGCATCATCACCGATCGCGCCTTGGTGGATGCGATCTGCCTGCATGGGAAGAGCTTCAGGCAGGTGCTGAAGGCACATGGCTGGACTGGATCGTCGCGAAACATTGACATGCTTGTCACTGCTCTGGCGGCTTCTCTGGATCTGATGCAAGGCTTCGCGATCGCAGGAAAAATTCTTGACGGCTTATATCACACGGCCCTGTCTTCCTTGACATCATCCGGAATTGCGCCCGCAGGGATTGTCACCCTCGCGAGCGCTTCCATGACTGCTGCCTCTTCCTCATTCCCTTGCGTGCGAGGGATGGTTCTGCCTGGAAGGATGGATCACCCATGGAGCCGGGCAAGCGATGTGGTCGCAAGCCCGAGCAATCCTTGCAGGTGGGAATTGCGAGAGGTCAGGAAGAAACTCGCGATGGGGTCGTGATCCCGTTGAGCTTGGCCTGACGTTCCAGGCGCGCGAGCAGGTCGCGGTATTCAAGGTTGTGAGAATACGCACCTATCGCCGAAATGATCATGCTCCAGTCGTCTGGAGACACAGCGGGGCGAAAAGCGGAAACACTTTCAGATCGGTACATGGAAACACCTACAGACGGCACTAAATACGAACATGTTACCCTGAGGTTGTTTTTTGACCAACTGGTCTTTTGTACAGGCTAATCCGACCCTGAGACGAACAGCGATAAACCAGGGGAAGCTGCCGCGCCCCACACCACGAACAGGTCCGCGTCCCAAGGGATGGCAGCCCCCGGCAGCCAGGCGGGTGGGAAGCCCGCCGCAACCTCAGCGGCGGGCACGCCGCCGCAAACCGGCCATCAGGGCCAACCCGCTTGCCAGAAGCACGGCCGCAGCCGGGACCGGAACGGGTGCCGGGACCACGCTCACTTGCGAGATGCCGTATCCGTCATAGCCCGGCTCGGTCTTGGTCGAAAACAGGAACTCGGCCGCCGTGACGGCCTTGCCGAAGTCCACGGTCATCCGTCGCTGCGGGCGTGCGGGTCCAGGAACCACCCGCCCTCCCGCTTGGCGAGTTCTTGACGGTGATCTGTCCATCGACCACGGCCAGGACAATGCGCCCGCTGCGCCGCCGTCCGGCCCCGTCCACCGCGATCAGATCCTCGTCAAGGATGCCCTCGGCTTCCAGGCTATCGCCCGAGACGCGCCACCAGAAGGTCGCGTGTTCGTGGCGGATAACCCATTTCATAGGGTCAACCGTGTCCTCAAGATCGTCGGCCGCAGGCGAGGGAAAACCGGCTGGCACCTGAATGGCGGCCAACGGCATGGCGCGCTCGATCAGCGTGACGCTGAGAGGATGAAGATCAAGTGACACGGACCAGAACAATCAGTGAACATATGGCATGGTTCCGATATGCCCCTGATCGTCAAGGACCACGGTTCACGGCATGGACAAAAAGGTGGGGATAGGCTGCGGGTCCGGCACAGGTTGGCCCGCATGGAGCATGGTTCTGGCCGGATCTTCCAGCCGGACGGCAAGCACTCGGGACCATGATACAACACAGGTGCCGCCCGGCTGATGAGCCTCTTGTGTCTGAACATGACGCGAACGGCAACTTGTCTATTTGGGCAACATCCCAAGACTTAATCTTCATTAAGTTACTGGAACTCTTGCGCTCTGAAACGCTCTTTCAATAAATGCTCGCAAGAAACAAGAAAATATCGGGCAGAATACAACGGGAGGATGTGCATAGATGGGCATCATCGATCCAGACATCATCGCCTTCCTGCAGAACTACAGACAGGCGCAACAAGGCAACGGATGCAAGGTCCAGCGATCCGTGGGATCGGTTCTTGTAGACTCGCTTTGCCGGTCCATGATGACGGCTCCGACCCTAGAGTTGGTTGCCGCTTAGTGGAGGCGAACTGTCTGACGTCAGCGCCCATGGAACAGATTAGGCCGATTGCGTGACGGAGGGTTCTTGGCTCATCGTAGCGCTTATGGAGCGAAGATGAGCAAGAAACCCATGACGACGAAAGCCGAGGCGGAGAAGGCGGTCAAAGATATCCGCCGGGCGACGCGCAAGATCCACAGCGCCGAAGAGAAGATCAGGATTGTCCTGGCGGGTCTTCGCGGCGAGGACAGCATTGCCGAGCTGTGCCGTCGCGAAGGGATCGCGCAGAGCCTGTATTACAGCTGGTCGAAGGAGTTCCTCGAGGCTGGCAAGAAGCGCCTCGCCGGTGACACGGCGCGCCAGGCGACCAGCATGGAGGTCAAGGACCTGCGCGCCGAAGCACTGGCGCTCAAGGAGGTTGTAGCCGACCTGACCCTCGAGAACCGCCTGCTCAAAAAAAACACGACCGGGGCTGGGGGCGAGCACGAATGAGATACCCAGCATCCGAGAAGCTCGAGATCATCCGCATCGTCGAGCAATCCCACCTGCCGGTTCGCAGGACTTTGGCACAGATCGGGGTGCCGCCCACGACCTTTTACCGGTGGTATGATCGATATGTCGAACACGGCCCGGAAGGCTTGGAAGACCGCCCCTCACGGCCGTCCCGGGTCTGGAACCGCATCCCCGATGCTGTGCGTGATCGGATCGTGGAACTGGCACTCAGCGAGCCGGACCTTTCGCCGCGGGAGTTGGCCGTTCGCTTCACGGATACAGAAAAGTATTTCGTGTCAGAAGCGTCCGTGTATCGGCTGCTGAAGTCCTATGACCTCATCACCAGCCCGGCCTATGTGGTGATCAAGGCCGGGGACGAGTTCAGGGACAAGACCACTCGGCCAAACGAGATGTGGCAAACCGACTTCACCTATCTCAAGGTG
>NZ_JBDPNJ010000038.1:0-18942 GCF_039770665.1 Paracoccus sp. SSK6
CTAGAAGACCAGTGCCAAGGGCGTGACGGCAGCCCGGCCGACCAGGACATCCTCAAGGGACAGATTGACCGGCGACGATCCCCCAAAAGGTTCCAGAATCGCCTCGAGAAGCCCACGCAAGGGCCGCTTCTCAAAGACAGTGCTGCCCTCTACGGAAGCAACCGGCGCTGTCAGGGAATGGGCAGCAGCCAGGGCCAGGAAACGGCCGCGCATCTGGGTGACCAGGTCCTCGCCCGTGGAGGTCTGCCGGGCACAAAGGTTCAGCAAGCCGCTGGCGATTGCGAAGCTGTTTCCGACCCGATGCTTCATCTCCGACAGGAGCAGGCGCTGTTGCTCGGCCGCACGATGCTGGGCGGTGATGTCCCGGGCGATCTTGGAGGCGCCGACGACTTGGCCGTGCCTGTCGCGGATCGGCGAGATGCTGACCGAGATCGGAAACAACTGGCCGTTCTTCTTGCGCCGGATTGTCTCGAAATGCTGGATGCGCTCGCCCCGGCGCAACCGGCTGATGAAGTCGACTTCCTCATGCTGCCGGTCCTCGGGGATGATGAGGGTGATGGACCGGCCCAGCACCTCATCGGAGCGGTAGCCGAACATGCGCTCTGCGGCGGGGTTCCAGCTCAGGATGATGCTGTTCAGGTCTTTGGCCACGATCGCATCGTTGGAGGCTTCGACGATTGCCGCGAAGTGCTGCTGCAGGTTCTCGTCCAGAAGCGACATGGTGATATCCCGATGAAAGCGCGCATCCGCAGTTGAAGCCCAAAGTGACAGCGTAAGACAAGAGCATGTTGCCGCACACGTCATCACCGACATGTCTCTATCCACCAAGGCGTTGAGCCGCTATGCTTTTTCATAAAGCGAGACGCTGGAGCAGCCATGGATCTTGATGAACTTTACCGCGTGCTGCGCGGTTCGCATGTCCAGGCTGTCAGCATCGTCAACACGCTGCGCGATCCGCTGGTGGTGCTGGATGACGCGTTCAGGGTCCTGACCGCCAACCCCGCCTTCTATGGAACCTTCTCGACCAGCCGGGACGAGACGATCGGGACGGCCCTGGCCGATCTTGGCGACGGCCAATGGAACATCCTCGAGTTGCGCCTTCTGCTGGAGCAGGTGATCCCCAGAAGCACCTCGGTCATCGACTACGAGGTGCGGGCTACGTTTCCCCAGATCGGCCCGCGCACCATGCTGGTCAGTGCCCAACGCCTGAGCCATCCCGACAATGGTAAACGCATTCTGCTCCTCACCATTGTGGATGCCACCGAGAAGCGTCAGGCCGATGCCGAGAAAGACATCCTCATCGGCGAGTTGAATCACCGCATCAAGAACCTGATGGCCGTGACCCGGGCCATCGCCCGGCGCACCGCAGTGGAGGGACGCAGCGCGGGAGAGTATCGCGATGACTTCCTCGGCCGCTTTGATGCCTTGGGCCGGTCGCTTGCTGCGCGGTCTCGACCCGACAGACGGCGACGGATATGGCCGATCTGGTCCGCGCGGTGATGGAGCCTTACCATGAGGACACAAACGCCATCGCGTTGAAGGGCGTGACCGCTATTACCCTGCTGCCCAGGCGGGCGATGTCGCTGGGCATGATCCTGCACGAGATGGCTACAAACGCGCTCAACCATGGATCCTTGTCTGTCCCCGGCGGACACCTCGACATCGCCTGGAGCCTTTCCGAAGACGAGAAGGGGAACCCCGAGGTTCATCTGTCCTGGCAAGAAAGCCAGGGGCCAGACACCTCACCGCCGGAAGGAACGGGATTTGGCACGCGGCTGATCCGGTTTGCCATCCAGCATGAACTCAGGGGCCAGGCGGAACTGAGCTACCAGCGAGACGGTTTGGTAGCTGATCTGAAGTTTCCTCGGTATCAGTCCAGTCCTGCAAGGCGTCCATGTCTGACAAGTCCCCTCAGCGACTTCTGGACGGCCGCGCTTCGGTGCTGGTC
Source organism: Paracoccus sp. SSK6 (assembly GCF_039770665.1). Classification (NCBI taxonomy): domain Bacteria; kingdom Pseudomonadati; phylum Pseudomonadota; class Alphaproteobacteria; order Rhodobacterales; family Paracoccaceae; genus Paracoccus; species Paracoccus sp. SSK6. Next base: position 1,949 of record NZ_JBDPNJ010000038.1, read on the forward strand.
GTCGAGGACGAGATGAAGATCGCCCTCGATATCCAGATGATGCTCGAGGACAATAGCTATCAGGTCTTGGGACCGGCGGGATCGGTGGAAAGCGCCCTGCGGCTTCTCGAGGACATCCGCCCCGATATCGCAGTGCTTGACGGCAACCTGCGCGGCCGTCCGGTGGTGCCGGTCGCCCAGCGGCTGCGCAGCCTGATGATCCCCTTCGTGCTCTCCTCCGCCTATGACCTCTTCACCTTCGAAGGTAGCGAGGCTCTGGCCGGGGCGGAGAATGTCCAGAAACCCGTCTCTGAGGGGCGCCTGATCGCCGCATTGCAGCGGGCGCTATTATAGGGAAATGCTCCGGGCGCATCCCGGACCACAGGCTGGGATCAGTTCCCAGACCGTACGGAGGGTTTCCTCATGGTTGGAGCGCCGCACTTGTGTGTGGCAGGGCGGGTCAGTTTCAGGCGCATGGCCTCCAGTTCCGCAACCGCAGGCAGAGGAACCGAGGCAGGGGTCTTGGGTGCATTGGCCACCGGATGCGAAATCAATGCACGTCCCGAGGTGGCGCGGAAGAACAGGTAGAGGCCGGACTTCGCGCCGGTCAGGATCGTGTCCCTGAAAGACTGAGGGTTCGCGCCATAGCTGGATCCACCCTGACACTTCTTCCCACCTGTATCCAATGCCCCAGAGCGTGATAATACGCTCATCCTTGGGCAGGACCCGACGCAGTTTCGTGATCGCAACGGTCACCGAGGAGTAGGAACTTGGCTGCCCGGCTTTATGTGCCATAGCTGCTCCTAGCTGATCCTTGGATAGAGAGCGTGGGAAAGCTCGCCGCAAGGCCGCGTACACCTTCGCAGTGCTGGGCTCGATGCCAAACCGGTGCATCAGATCAGCTATCTCGCTATCACTGCCGAGCATTTCTTCAAGGATGAACAGCAAATGCTCCCGCGCTTCCCGTTCGCTCATGTCCTGTATCTGCTCGCGGATTGTCTGGATGGTTGGTTTCGCGCGAGCGATCTCGATGCCCTCGCGTTTGGCGATCTGCCGTACCGTCGCCACATGATGAATGCCCAGGACGTCCGCAATCTGGGGCGCCCCATGTCCTCGCTCTGCCAATTCGGCCACTGCGCTGGCGTCATACTTGCGGAGGCGGTTAGTATTGCGGCTCGTCAAAGCACTTTCCTTCCGGATGATGTCCAGCCGAGCCCAATGGGAGGCCTTCGATGGCCCTGCAGGGAAACGCCTAACTGAAGGCTCTGAAGGGTAGGAAGGCTGGCAGATTTGCCTCAAATTGACACCCAGACTGCAGATACTCTTCATCAACGCTATGTTCAACTTCAGATTGTGCAAGCTAAAATCGTTGTAACGCATTCTGTTCCAGCCGCTCTCATCTATGCTCGCAGCCTCTCGTCAGAGTTGAGGAATTCCCGGCACGGATCACTGACGAGCTTGGCCGCCAGCCAAGCGCTTCCTGGGTGACAAAGCCTTTGATGCCAACTGGTTGCACAATGGCCTGAAAGACCGTGGCACCCGACCCGGCATCCTGTCGCGAAAGAAGCGCCAGATACCGGCGAGTTACAACAAGCGCCTCTGCCGGAAGCGAAGCCGCATCGAGGCTGCCTTCGGCCGCCGAAAGAACTGGCGCGTCATTGCTAGCTGCTATGAAAGATCCGGAGACCTCATCCTCGCAGCCATTGCCATATTCTAGCTCGGATGTTTATAGGGACTGTTCTTGGCGTAGAGTACTAATAAACTACTATTTTCCAATTCTCTTTGCTGTACGTGATTAAAATCAATCTAAGGCCGACAAGAGGACTTTATTCTTTCAGAACTATTGGAACTTAATCCACAACTCCATGTTGAAATACACTAACCTCCCTGTTGGACTCTCGCCCCGCCTCAACCGGCGGGGCTTTTTCGTGGGCATGTCGAGAAATCTTGAGCAGTCCACAGGAACAGCGGAAATGCATCGGGGATAACCATGATCGGAAGCTTTGAAGCGGCCTTGTCAAAGTTCCGTTCAGAAAGGACAGCCTTCCCCGTGGGAGAGCTTTCTCCAACCTTTTCATAAAGAGCGCGATAGGCCGCGTTGTGCTGATAGGCCCGTAAGGCGTCCATAATCGATGTCCATTCCTCTCTCGCGATTCAGGATCATAGAAGGAGGAAGAAATTTGGTGTTGCCAAGAATACATTTTAAGACTTCCGACAAAAAATTCGAGGCTTTTAAAGGCCTGCTTGCAAGAAGCGTATTCAGAAAGCCAGGGTTGTTGTGTTAACTATCCGACAGTTGAGCCTGCTCCAGCTTGCCCTGCAGTTGTTTTATGCGAGTTCCTGCGGATCTATCTCCGAGGTCTGAACCTTGTTTGAAAAGTCAAAACTGCGCTATGTCTACAACTCGGCGCGGTGAGAACAGACGATGGGCAGTGGAATAGATTAAGTAAATTGGCTCATCGGTGAGCAAGGATGGTGCTTTAACCGAAATTAGCCCTTCAACTTGCGTCGCTGCGCAGCGTGGCTCAGCGCCGCTTGTTTCTGCTGGTGCGGGCTAACCGCATCATGGCTGCACCGAATGTCAAAGGTGTCGTGACCACGGCCAGCCGGGGTGCTGCAAGTTCGGGAGTTTCAAGAGGCAGCGTTTGCTCACGGCTTTCCGAGAACTGGGGCGCTTCGATCTGTTCCTGGTCAAGCACGACGAACTCCGGTTCTTGTAAGTAAGTGAAGGAGCGCCTGAGGCGCGAGGAGGAAACGGTCCGTCGTCAAAACCGGTGCCATCACAAGGCCGTAAGATCATAAGGGCACCTCGAAAAATTGCGCTAACCGGGCCGCCGGGGTAGGACGCACGGGGCATTCGGCTGCTGGAGCGTGACGATGGCGCAGATGGGTTTCTTTGATCTTTCGGACCGCTACGTGAGCCTAGACGCCAAGAAGGACCCGCTGGTCGAGATCGACGCCATTGTGCCCTGGGAGGAGTTCCGACCGACGCTGGAGCGGGTTTGGCGCAAGCCGGAGGCGGAGCGCAAATCGCGGGCGGGGCGCAAGCCCATGGACGCGGTGGTGATGTTCAAGACGCTGGTGTTGGGTGCCCTCTACAACCTGTCCGACGACCAGATCGAGTATCAGGTCCGCGACCGGCTGTCCTTCATGCGGTTCCTTGGTCTGGGGCTGGAGGACCGCGTGCCCGATGCAAAGACTGTCTGGCTTTATCGCGAGGGGCTGGCACAGGCGGGCATGGTCGAGGCGCTGTTTCAGCAGTTCGACGGCTATCTGGCGCGGCAAGGCTACATCGCGCGGGGCGGCCAGATCTTGGATGCCTCCATCGTGCCGGTGCCGAAGAACCACAACACGCGAGATGAAAACCGGGCGATCAAGGCCGGCGAGGAGCCCGTGGGCTGGGCCGAAAAGCCCGCCAAGCGATCGCAGAAGGACGTGGATGCCCGCTGGACCAAGAAGCACGGGAAATCCCACTACGGCTACAAAAACCACGTCAACGTGGACCGCCAGCACAAGCTGGTGCGCCGTTACCACGTCAGCGATGCGGCCCTGCATGACAGCCAGGCAGTGGATCATCTGCTGATGCGGGGCAACACTGGCGCAGGGGTCTGGGCTGATCCGGCGTATCGGTCCGTAGAGATGGAAGCCAGGCTGCGCGCGTGCAAGCTGAAGAGCCACATCCACCGCAAGGGCAAGCGAGGCAAGCCACTGACTGAACAAGGCAAGGGCAGCAATCGCACGAAATCCTCGGTGCGCGCACGGGTCGAGCATGTCTTCGGCGCGCAGACCAACGACATGGGCGGCACGCTGTTGCGCACCATCGGCCTGGTGCGGGCGAAGGCCAAGATTGGGATGAAGAACCTCGCCTACAACATGCGTCGCCTCGTCCAGCTGCGCCGCCTGAACCCCTGCCCAGCGTGATCCGGGGCGCCGAAGTCAGCCCCCAAGGGCCGAAAGGCGGCGCAGTCCTCCGCCCGTAAAGCCCGCGAAGCCAACACGCCACACCCTGCCCAGACACGTCATGTGTTCCTCAAGCCGTCGAACCGCCAAAGAACAGGGCAAGCGGTCAAAAATCGAGGTGCCCATAAGTTGAGAAGGCAGACACAATTAGGCGACGCTGTTGTACGTACCACAACCCTCGCTGTGTACGAGGCAGCGCCAGGCCCTGGATTAGCGTTACGACGTTGACCGGATATGCATGGTGCCATAACCCTGCCGTATGACCGATAGGATCGCCGCCCTGATCGCCGCCATTGCTGACGCCTCTGACGATCAGAAGCGCACATACCTGTTGCGCCAGGCTGCAAGATCCCTGCTTTCTCAACCTGCAGCCATGGCGGAGGTTGCCAAAGCCGCACTGGACCCTGAAGACAGCGCCTCGGCGCAGGCCGCGGTAACATTGCTGTCCTGCGCGCTCGACGAGGCCCGCATGGCGGTGGAGAACGACACACCGGAAGGCGACGCACTCATCGCGTCCGTTGCTACCACGCTGATGGCGCAGGACGCTGCTTGTCCCATCGCGCCTGTGCTGCGCCTGCGCTTGGCGCAAGCCTATGCCCGCGCCGGTCTCCCGCCACCGCCCTTTACCATTCTGACCCCGGAGGTCATGGCGGGCGCAGTGCCTCCCGGAGAAAAGCTGCCTGATCTCGGCGAGCTGCTCGACCCAATCCTGAGGGACCTCGGCGACACGCCTCTGCAGGTCCATGCCGCAGTTTCCGAACTCCTGGCCGGCCTTCCTTCCGAGCCTGCAGCAATGTTGGTGTCGATGATCATCGCGCGCCCTGGCGTGGTTGAAGCCCACCTTGGGCTTTACTGGCTGCTCGACCAAAGGGTCGAGATCCGCCTGGCTGCGGCAACGGCCCTGCTGGCCCGGGCGGAGGCGGGAATGCTGCCTTCGGAGCTTGCTGCTCTGTTCCCTGCAATCCGCAAATGGCTCCCCGATGGCCCGGCGCGTGCCGCCCTCGATGCGGTGATCCGGCGACAAATGCGGGATGGCGGTCTGCAAGGCCAAGTCTCCGCCGCGACTATTCACCGGGCAGCCGCGAGCCTGCCTGACGGGGCAGGGGCCCAAAGCCTGATCGCGGCCTTCCAGCAAGGCAGCCGCCGCGGCATCGCCATGGCGATGCTGAAACAGGGCCATGGGGTCAAGGACGCCTTTGTTATCCCCTGTGCCAGTGCAAGCGAGCAGAAGCGGAAGCTGGCCAGCATCCTGGACGAAATCGAGACCTTCGATATTCCACCCGCAGCATTGGCTGACGGATTGGCGCGGGGCCTGGGTGAGGGCTTGGCTCTGAACCTCCTTTGCGCCCCTGGCCTGGTGGAATGGGCGGAGCTCTTGGGCTTGGATGCACTCACCCCCGCTGCGGGCGACGCCAAAGCCATTCTCATGGCCATCGGCGGCACGGATGCCCTGCCGCCATCCAGCCGTGCTGCGCTCGTCAAGGCCAGTGCAGACTGGATGGACCGCTTCGACCAGAGCGACGCCTGGTTTGAGGACACGGCCGATCTGCGGGCCGCCATGTCCCGCGCCCGGACCGAAAAAGGACAGGAGGCAGCGGTCTGGAAACATCTGGAAACTCGCCGGGAATGGTGGGCGCGGCTCTTTGCGGTTTCGGCGGCCACCCTGAAGGCCGCGGGCGAGCAGGAGTTCTGGGCGTCCTTCGCGGCGGTGGCGCAGGGGCTGCTTGACGGGTCCTCCCTGAAACGGATCCCGGTCATGGCCGACATCGTCGATATGACATTGGAGGCGTTCGATGCACGCGAAGGGAACACTCCATCGTTGACGGCCCCTGGCGAAATCGGCGCGCTGCTCGCCCATGCGGGAATAACGGAAGCCTATCTTCAAGGATATCTCGTGGCCCTTGCCGTGGCGCCCCGAGAACCCTCTCCGGAGGCATGGCTGGGCCCTCTCCTGGGGGGGATTGAGTTTCCGGGGGAGGGAGCGGTCAACCAGCTGCTAGGCTTTGTGACGATACAAGCCGAGCTTGCCAGTGACGGAGCGAGTGACGCCAAGATGGTGGTGGAACGGCTTGACACCTTTGACGCGAAGGGCTTGCGGAATTGGGCGGCCGGATTTTCCGATCTTGTTTCGGCTTGCCCGCGCTCCTGGCGGGATAAATCACTCGCGGCCGACGACAAGCGCGTTCTGCGTGAGATCGAGGCGATTGCCAAGGGTGGCGACAATGCAGCCTTGCGCGCAGTTCTACCGGCCTGGATCGCTCGCCGGTATGCCTTGAGGCAGTAGGACCATTGCTACACGACAGAGCGGAGCCGGCCCTTTGCCGCCGGTCGGCATCGAGATCTGCTGCATTGCGGCAGTCTCCAAAGCCGCCCTGTGAGGAGTGACGCAGCAAAACACGCGGGGGAGTTGTGAGCCGCGCGATGTAGGACATGGTGAAACTCAGACTGTCACGCAGAACTGGTCGAGTCCAAACATTTCCTGAACCACTAGCGCCAGCCCGTCGACCCCTTGCGAAAGTCCGCCGGGCGCATCGCCACATAAACCTTCACCGGCCCGCCCTGACCGAGCATCATGACATCGACGCCCGCGTCGCGAGAATCGACCAGGTAGGCAGAACCTCAGCGGGACCTGCGCCGACGCGGATCACGACATCGCCGACAACGATGTCCACGCCGCTGCTGCCCTCCGTCTCCGCCGGCATCTCCGGTGCGGCGCACTCGACGACCAGTTCTGCAAACATCGCCTGGGCCTCCACGCTCTCGGGCAAGACAAGCTGCCCCGACCGCAGCTTCCTCCGCCAGTCATAAACCTGCCTGCGCGTCCTGTGCCGCCGCGCAACATCGGGCACCGAAGTTCCCGGCACTAGGCTCTCCGCCGCAATCTGCGCCCGCTCCGACTTCGTGCGTCGTCGACGTCCGTTCGGCCTCTCGATCACTTCCAGCCGCGAAACACCACCATCCGCGCAGCCGTCCAAATGGCCGCCAATTTTGCCGTCTCGTTTCAAGCCAACACCTCCGACGTTCATGCGCCGGAGATTAGCCCGTTCAGGTCACCACTGGTACGAGGGGATTAGTCGCGCATGCGAATGAAAGGATGGAAAGCTCAAACTGCATACTCAACAAAGCCATAAAGCCATTCACCCACGTCATTTCCGATTTCAGGACTGGCACAAGCGGCTTCAACCACCCGAAATGCCTCAGCTTTGAGAAAAGCTCTGTCTTCGAATTTTCCCTGAATGACATTGTTTATGTATCGCGGCAGCTGTTGAACCATAAAGTTTGGCGTGTGATCTCGCCCATGTTCTCGTACGAACCATGTTGCAAAGCTCTCGATCCACGAATGAAAGTCCGCGTCCAAAGTGGACAGATACCGTGACTTAACTTTGTAAACTGCATCCCAAGTGTTTGCCTGAAGGTGAGGGCCGCCGAGGAAGGTTACAAGCCATTGTGGCATCCTTCTTCCACGAACTATGTTTCCTGCCCCCCAGACACTTCCTTGCAAGCTCAGAATGTACGTTGGGCCAGCATATGGATCGGAACAAACCCGTCTTCCCCCGGCATCATCAGAAAGCACATCTGCCGCACCTTTGTAGGTAGAGTTGCACTCATGACAGGCAGGTGGCAAATTCCTTAAGTCGGCCGCCGCAAAAGGATAATGTGAAATTGCCATAAGATGATCGAGAGCGTTTCTTGGTGCCCCATAAGGGCGAAAGTAGTTGAGCCCGCAGAATGGGCACGTTCTTATTCTCGAATTATGAATATGCTGGTAGTGAGTATCTCGAAGGCACCTATCACCCTCAAGGATCTCACTGAGCTGACCAAACAAATAGTCACCCAAACTATCTGCACTCTGCCTGATCGACTCAGGAAGCTGACTCAGTTTAAGGCAGGGCAGTGCGTCGGAAAAAACTGCAGGTAGTTCAGTCTGCCGCGAAATTGCATGGCGCACGGCCTGCCTACCTGCGGCATCAAGATGAGAATATTCTTGCCAAAATGAATCGAGTTTGGGTTTGAGGCCGCGCCTACGACGCAATACCTCGCGCCTATCACCCGGTAAACAATCTGGCCAAGCCACAGGCTGACCGCCCGCATCTATGGCATCGATGCCCAAGATTAACGCTTCGATGACTTTCACATTAAGCCAATTGCAAGCCAATGCTGCGGGAGGAAATGAAAACAGCATTAAGCAATCTTATTTTTCAATTTACGAAGGTGGTCGGCGAGAACCGCTTTGCCGGTCGAAGGGCCGAGTTCCTGGAACCCAGCCTCGATCTTCTCGACGTCGTCGGATGCCAACAATTCTTCAATCTGCTTTTCGGCAATGAAGGAATTCGGCGGCCTAATATTGAAGCATGCCTCAAGGATGCGATCAAACGTCGCCCCGAATGTCTCGATACTAGGCTCCAAGATGTCAACTTTTCCAGTTTCTGCGTGTCGAGAAAAAAGCATCACTTGTTCTCGAGGCATGTCGGAAGGCACGAAGGGCGCATGTGTCGTTAATAGAACCTCTTGATTTCCCCGACTTCCCGTCATGTCGAGCAATCGCTGGAAAAACTTAACTCGCCAGATTGGATTGAAGTGGGACTCGGGCTCATCAAGTAAAAAAATGGCATTAATATCCCGAACCATCGCATAGGCACCAAGAATCAAGGCTTGTTGATGTTCTCCGTCCGACAACGAAACGTAGTCTACGGGCGATTCCGAGCGATCCTCGAGCCAAAACCTCACCTCTTCAAAGGCGAAAACCATTTGCTCTTGTTGGGGTTGCGGCGGTCTTGAGGCGAACTTTCTGTTTTTGATCTCCCGTTTGAGGCGCTCGCGGGTTGGCTTTGGAATTGCAAGGTCGTTGAGCAGGGCAAGCTTGTGCAAAGACTTGTAAAGCGCAAATGCGTTATCTTTCCAAAAGTGCCCGAACGCTTCTCGTGTCACGTCTGTTATGAAAAAATCGAACGTATATGTTTCGGTGCTGTCTTCCACGCTCCAGCAGGTCGCAATCCGTTTGAGACGATCAATGATCTCTTCCAATTCAGCGGTAAGCTGGATTCCTTTGCGGTTCGACTTTGCCACCTGCGATTTTGGTGCTTTCGGTACTACCGAATGGGCAAGACGAACAACGCAACGACAAGATGCCAGATCCCCGAGCTTGGCGTGACGCAAGATTTCTGTGCGCACGTCCTTTGACCCAAGCATGAGGTTGGAAAAAAGCACTTCGAGGTTCGTCGCATAATCTATCAGCATCAGTCGATTGTCTGGAATCGACTTGTCAGGATCGTTACCAAGCGCCGCTCTGGCGACATCATCAGCATATCCGCTGCGGCTGGACAGGAACGGCAAGCTCAAGGTCTCGTTGTCGCCCGATGTATAGCCGATGATCATCGATGGTAGGTACTTCCCGAACTCGGGCGTGCCAGCCTTTACGACTTCATCTTCGCCACGGATCAACTCGATAGGGCCAGCCTTCCGCCCCTTCATGGTCCGTACCAGCCGCACCGTCTCAGGCTTCTCGGCTCCCTCTGACGTCATCAAATAGGAAAGGTCGAACAAGACCTGTTCATTGGCGCTGCGGCGTTCCTCGCTTGGTGCGTGTTCGTGCCAGGCCGCCTGAAAAATTTCAGCAATCAATTGCAGGAACTGCGACTTGCCCGACCCATTGGGGCCGATGAGGCAAAGAGGTGCTAAAGGCTCGTTGGACCTTCCATCCGGCTCGCGGCCGAACCAGATCTCACAACCATCGAACAGCCCCCCTCCCGCTGCCGATTTCTCGATCTTGAGGCGCCTTAGTCTCATAACGTTGCCCGTTTCAGGCGCATGCGCTCCTCAGTCTTGTCAAAGACCTGTTCCAGAACGGGCATCGTCCCGCCAAGAAGCTCGAACAGAGCATCGCGGAGATCATCGTGGGGCATTAATACCCGTTTGGCGACATCCTCGAATGGCAGACCGTTTTCTGGCCAACTGCTGCTGTCTGCGATCAGGCGGTCTCTCGGGGTCTCTGTCATGGCGTATACTTCCGTGCGTTTTTGGCGCGTCTTCTTCGGTGCGTTGGCGCGAGCTTCGCGGATACGCTCGAGTAGTGCGCTGGCCGATTCATCGTTCGGGTTCTGGGGGACGAGCTCGCCCGCGAATGCCTTTGCGAAGATCCGACGGTCCAGTCGGTCGACCAGTTTCCGAACCTTGTCGGCCTCCGCTGCGACACGTTCCACCATTCCGAAACCGTCAGCGCGGCGATCTGGTTCTGGTTGTTCTTCACGAAGGACCGGAATGTGTCCAGGAAGTCTTCGGGCTTTTCATACTGACCATAGCCAGTGGTGACGGCGTGCATGCTGTCTTCGTGGTGCGAGATTGGGATCAGGTTCGGCCCCGAGCCGTCCGGGTTCCAGTCAAGGATCTTGCCAAGGCCCGCGTATTTCTTTGCATGGGCGGCGGCGTCGCTCGGTGATCCTTGGCGCAGCCGGTCACGGAGTTGTTCGACCGTTTCGCCGGTCAGGTCTTCGACCATCTGTGCAACCTTGCTGGTCAGTTTGCGCAGCTTACGGTGCAGCTTGGTCAGGACCTGATCGCGGACGAGTTCACGCTGGTCTTCCTCGGTCACGGTGGCCAGTTCATCGAACAGCTGTTCGAAGGTCAGTTTCGGATTGCTGGCAACCGGCTTCATCTGTGTAAGGTCTTGAAGGGTGGCGTAGAGGTCGACGGCATCGAAGATACGGAAGACCTCTTTGTCGATATCATCGCAGCGGCGGGTGGCCCGGCCGAGCATCTGTTCATAGAGGATGCGGCTGTTCACGCGGCGGATGAAGACGAGGTTCGTGATCTTCGGCACGTCGATGCCCGTGGTCAGCAGGTCCACCGTCACGGCGATCTGCGGAAAGGCATCATTGCGGAATGACCGGATCAGGGTGCCGACCTTGTCCACGCTGCCAGTGATCTTGCGGATGACGGCATCTTCAATCGACCCATATCGCGCGGCGAAGGCCTTTTTAAGTTCGTTCACGACGATGTCGGCATGCGCATCTGTCGCGGCAAAAACGAGGGTTTTCCCTTCAAGGCTGGGGTCAATGTGTTTGGCCAGTTCTTCCGCGATGACCTGATTGAAGGGTTGGGTGATGACCGTGCGGTTGAAGGCTTCGACCTGAAAGCTGAGCTCATCCGGGGCGGTTGCGTTCTGCACCTCGCCTGTCTGACTATCCAGAAGCTCGACGTCTTCACCCGCCTCAAATGTGATACCGGCCTTGGCAAGTGCAGTCTGGAAGCGGATCGGGGGTTCGTGGTCGATCAGCCAACCGTCAACCACAGCCTCGCGGTAAGTGTAGGTATAGATGGGGTCGCCGAAAATCTGGGCTGTGTGCAGTGCGGGGGTGGCTGTAAGACCGATCTTGACCGCGTCGAAGTGTTCCAGAACACGGCGATATTTCGAGACGTAATCCTCCTGCCCCCGGAAGCTCAGTTCAGCGTCCGACATCTCGCGGTCCAGCAAATAGCCACGGTGACATTCGTCGATCACCATCAGGTCATACTGACCGATGGGCGGGACATCTGAGGATTCGGCGTTGTAAAGCACCCGCTTCACAAGCCCTTGGATCGTGCAGATGTGAACGCGGGTCTCAGGGTCAGGCTTGATGTCCTCAAGCCCCTTAATGCCGAACAACTGGCCAAAGGTCTTTGGCCCTTCGATGGCCGTGCTCATGAATTCGTCGGTGGTCTGCGTCCCCAGGGCGGAACGGTCAACCACGAAGCAAATGCGCCGGAAACGCTTGGTGGCGAGCAGGCGATACAGCATCGCGATGGCCAGCTTGGTCTTGCCCGTTCCTGTAGCCATCGCCACAAGCATTTCGCGCTTTTCAGTGGCGAGTGTCTTCTCGACCTCGCGGATCGCCGCTTCCTGATAAGGGCGCAGGTCGAACCCGAAGTCAAAGGATCGGGCTTGCAATGCGGCTTGCGCCTTTTCCTTCTCCACTTCGAGCATGGAGATAAGTTCTTCCGGCCTGAACCACCCTGTGAGGGCGCGACGCAAATTGTTGGGCAGCCGCACGTCTCGGAACCAGATGCCGCTCTCAGTCTCCACCTGTTTCAGATAGGCGCGCCCATTCGTGGCAAAGACAAACGGAACAACAAAGCCGTCACCCCAAAGCTCTGAGTTAGGTTGCCACGAAAAACCCTTCGAATATCGCTCAGCCTGATCGACTGCCGCAGAAACGTTCTTCCGATACCGTTTGGCCTCGACGATGCCGACGCAAGTTTCTCCGACGAAGAGCGCGTAATCAGCTGGGCCGGACTGTGTAGGCCACTCCGCAATCGCCATGTGGCGACCTTTTGCGGGCCTCGTACCTTTGCCATGGCGCAAATCAACACTGTGGGCTTCCCAGCCCCGATCTCGCAGTTGCTGGTCAATCAGGGCGCGGGTGGCCTGTTCGTCCAGGTCGATTACACCAGCCACTTCGTTGGCGGCTGTCACGAAGGACATCTTGGCGGCAGGCGCTTGCCGTTGTGCTTGCTCCACGAAATCGCGCAGTTGACGATCTGCATCCTGCGCGAGGGCTTCCCAAGTTTTCCTTTCTTCTTGCTCCCTTAGGTGCCGCGCTTCAGCGGATTCCGCAGCCAAGCGTGCTTCCCGATGGGCTTCCTCTGCCTTTTGGGCTGCGCTCAATGCCTCGTTGCGCTCGGCGCGAAGGCGCTCAAGTTCTTGTTGGAGTTCTATGTTCGGGTTTTGTTGCGGCGAAGGCGGCAGGAATGGCCCTGCTGCAAAGTCTTTTTCGGCGGTGCTTGTTCGGATATGCCAGACCCCGAGTTGGACGGCCATTTTCAAGCATGCCAACGCCTCTCGGTGATTGCCTGCGCCATCGTGAACAGCGGCATTACCCAGTTTCCGGATGTGGTTCAGCACATCCAGAACCCGATCAGGGGCTGACCGTTCGTATTGGAGGCGGCGCAATACATCAGCTTGGGTTTCACCATCCTGCACATCAATTCCGACAAGAGCAGCATGTCGCCGTGTCAATCGCTCGCCAAATTGGCGCAGCTTAATCAAGCTCGTGCTTGGATCATCCTGAAAATAGCTCTCTGTGAGCCTGCCAAGGTTGGCGAGCTCACGGTCCAAACGGTCGAGGAACTCAAAGTTACTATGGCAATGATCCATTGTGAAATTTTTGCGCGGGCAGGTGTGAAAAAGCAACTCATCTCTGTCGTGCCGGAACACGATTCCCAAGGCTACTGCCAAGGCCGCGCCTTTTGCATCGCAACCTTCACCTCGACTTACCGCAGCATCCCGCCCGCTATAATCCCGTCCCGAACCCGGCCTATTGCCTGCCACCAGTTGTCATAACCACGCTTGGCGGCCTCGATCTGATGAAAGTGAACTGAGAAGTTGACCGGGCAGGCGAGGACGTAGATGGTTTTCCATTTGGCGCCCGGGCCCGGGCCACACACGCGGATGCGCTCGGTTCCCAAGACGATGGCCCCCATGCCATTCACCGCACCCCGCGCTCCCGCAGGCGGTGGATGGCGAGCCTCGCGGATGACCTGATTGGCGAGATCCGGCTGCGCCGCGTGGGCGGCAGGGCGCCGCGCGAGAGCGGGCTGGGCCAGGGGGGACGGCGGCGCAGCGAGGCAGGGGGGTCGTCCTTCTCGGCGCGGGCGCGCAATCTCTGGCGGGTGGGCCAGGGCTTGCGCACCTGGGAAGGCGGCATCCGCCAGTTCCTCATCGACGAACAGTGTGACCCAGACGTCATCGAAACCATCATGGCACACGAGAAAAACACCTGATCCAAGACGGCCCTCGGCGCATGCTTACGCTCCTGCGTGGTCATGGATGTGAAAGGCGATATCTTCGAGGCCACGGCCCGGCACCGCCAGGCGCAGGGCGACCGGGTGTTCCGCATAGCACCGTTTGACTTCGTGCACCCGTCACATCGTTACAACCCGCTCGAGCGGATTGCCCGGATCACGGATACCGACCAGCGGTTCACCGAGCTCTCGAAGCTCGCCAGCTATTTCCTGATCCCAAAGAACGAGAAGGGCGGCGCCTCGGACTTTATCGTGGGGGCGCGCCAGCTCTTCGTGGCCGGCGGCATGCTGGCCATCGAGCGCGGCACGCCGACGCTCGGAGCCATTGCCCGCATCCTCTTCGATACCGGCAACAAGGAGGCAGCCTACGCCGCCTTGGCAGCCGAGGCGCGCCACGCCCAGACAGCGACAATCTTTCGCAACTTCTCGGGCCATTCCGACCGCACGCTGTCCTCCTACGCCTCGGTTCTTGACGGCTCGGGCCTTGGGCTGTGGCTCAACCCCCGGATAGACAAGATCACGAGCGCCAACGACTTTTCGTGGGGCGACATCCGGCGGCGCCCGCATGCGGTCTATATCGTTGCCAACTCCGACGATATTCCGCCGCTTTCTCCGCTTCTGCGGCTGATGTTCGGAGAGTTGATCGCCACCATGCGCGCGCACATCCCCGATCCGACAACCGAGCCTTGGCCTGTACAGATCATCCTTGACGAGTTCGATCAGCTTGGCCCCATGCCGATCATCGTCCAGTCGCTGAAGCAACTGGCCGGTCACGGCGTACGCGTGTCGATCATCACCCAGTCGGTGCCGGGATTGGAAACCATCTATTCCGAGAACGAGCGGCTCTCGATCGAGTCTGCTGCCGGCATGAAGCTCTACATTGCGCCCAACGAGAAGAAGACCGCCGGCGAGGTGTTCGAGGCGCTCGGCAAGACCACCCGGATGTCGCTCAGCGACAGTTATTCGCAAGACGGGCAGGGGTTGCTGAAGCGGTCGGTCTCCCGGCGCAACGAGGAGCGCCCGCTCATGACCCCCGACGAAGTCCGCAGGCTCGATCCCGACAAGATCATCCTGATCCCCGAGAGGCAGAACCCGATCCTGGTGGACCGGATCGTCTACTGCAGGACGCCTGGTTCAAGACCATCATCGACGCGCAGAAGGGACCGCTCCCTTATCCCGATCCGATCCGGGCCGAACTGGACGCCCTGCGAGCCGAGGTGATGGCGTTGAAGGAGGACCGCATCCCCTATTCCGATGCCGAACCCAGGAGAGATGGCGCGGAGAGGTCCGAGACGGAGCCTCCCCTGGCGCAAGACGTTGCAGAGACTCATAAGGCCGAAGATGCTGTGCTCGATGAAGCCGATCTGAAGAAGGCTTCAGACAAGATGGACCGTTTTGACAGTAGGTTGCGGAGCAAGGCGAGGGATTGCCAGGAGCAGGCCAATCCGACGGTGTCGATATAGGGGTCACGGGCCGCCCCAGACACTTCGTTCCTGCCAATCTTCGGGAAATCCCATGGCACGCAGTTCCAGGTCCGACACTGTTTCCAGAAGGTCGATCAGGCGCGACCGCCAGGTGCTGTCCGTCCGCTGGCTGTCCAGGAGGTGAAGCAGGGCGACCATGACGTTGTAGAGCCTGTTGTCGGGTTGTGCCTGGCCGGTCGAGGTGTCGATTACCATGTCCCGGCCCCACCGCTTGACCCGCGGGACGCGCTTGACCAACCGCTTGTTCCACAATCTGGAGTGGTGCGCACAGATGTTGCGGACATAGGACAGGGCCTGCAGGACGCCGTCCGTAATCTCCACAGTCGGGAGGCCCAGATCGCGCGTCACGGCGGCCTTGATGGGAAGGTCCCTGGTGATCTGCACCCATCGGGACAGTTCCCCGAACGTCATCAGTTCGGTGACTGCCCAGAGCGGCGGCAGGTAGGGGTCCGTGTACTTGGTGCGGTAGTGGGCGATAAAGGTTTCGTCTGACTTTTCCGCCGAACGGGCCAGCTTTGCGAGAAGTTCGGTATGCACCCTGGCGCCCCGGAAAGCGGAGGCACGGAGATGGGCATGCGCACCGTGCGCATGGGCCAGATGATAGGTCCACCGCGAGCGCACATGGATCTCGACGCGTTCGATCGCCTCCAGAAGCAGGAGCCGCAGCTTGCGGTCGAAGACGTAGCGCTCAATGACCCGGTCGAAGGATGTTCCTTCGGCGAAGCGCTTGCTGCGGGTCTGACCAGGAGGGGGAGGCAACTCGAACGGCAGCCAATAGGCGCTCAGTCGATAGTAGCCGACGGTCTCAAGCCACGTCTCCGCCTCGGAGGTATTTCTTACCAGCATGCCACGCTGCCGAAGAAGCGCAACCTGATCACCTGTAAGAGTGGGGAGCTTTCCGAATTCCAAGAAGACGACGTCCGGATATAAGTAACCCCCCGGTATTGAGCTCGGCCTTTCGGCCGGTCGCCTGGGGGGTGTTGTTGAAATGAAGATGGCGATTTGCGCCGGGGATGTCAACCGTGCGGTCCCGTGTCGCAAACCTTATCCATCCCTTTTTATCCTCTCCGCTCTCCAGTTGCCGCTTGGGGGGGGGTACGTCAGGCGCTCTCCCCGTCGAGCCTCGGAAACCAGGTCTCCAGGATGCCCCGCCCGGTGCCGATCCGGCCGGTCTGCACGACGACATCGACGGATTGGAGAACGTAGTCATGGATCTCCGACAGCGTCAGCGGCATGCCCGCGCGCATCACCAGGAAGGCCAGCCGGTTGACGGCCTTGCGCGCGCTTGTGGCGTGGATGGTGGTGACGCTGCCCTCATGACCCGTGTTGATGGCCTCGAGGAAGGTGACCGCCTCGGTCCCCCGGAGTTCGCCCAGAATGATCCGGTCGGGGCGCAGGCGCAGGGTCATCTCCAGGAGCCTGCCCGCCGAGCGAGGGGAGGCCTCCGTGCGATCGGCGATCAGGCTGACCGTATTCTCCTGGGTTGGAAGCAGTTCTGTCGCATCCTCGATCAAGGCCAGGCGAGGCGGACATGCTCCGCAAAAGCATGGCCACTTTCAAGTTCACCGGCGGGGTAAGCGCCTTCAAGGACAAGCTCGTCTCGGGCATGGTGGCCCGCGGCTACGATCCCGACTTCGCCGAGCGCACCTTCCGCCAGCTCGAGGGCTTTGGCTCCTACGGCTCCGGGTGCCGGTCGCTAGCCTCACCCGCATTGCAGAGGCGGATGGGTTCAGGCCCTCGCTCGGGCTCAGCCGCCGCGAGGCGCTTTGGGCCATTAAGGGGCTGGGGCCGGAA
>NZ_JBDPNJ010000039.1:0-18655 GCF_039770665.1 Paracoccus sp. SSK6
GCAAGGTTGTAGAGGTATCTGAGCGATGCACCGGCACTACGTTCCTGCCGGTCATCACGCTGAAGGCGACTTACGGGTCTTCTCTTACTATTGACCGCTACGAAACGGTCGTTGCCTTCTCAGTTTACAGGCGGAAAAATAACTACGAATTACCCGCCTTGACCCTCAACGACAATGCCGTTCCAGCTAAGGAATTGTTTATAGGAAATGAGGGTGGCAGAACCACTTGATCTGATAAAAGCAACGGCAAGCGCCAAGCTAGTACCATTATCGCCAACCACCGCGCTCAGTTGTGGGCATGGCGATGATCCGCGACCTGCATGGCGCAATCAATGTGAGAGTGCCCAGATCCGCGTCTTCCTGACGCTGCACGACCCCACCGCCCCCATGAAGGCCGAGGCGGCGGGCGCGGGGCAGTTCACGCTTGACGGCTTCGACCCGGTGCCCCGCATCCAGATCGTCATGATCGAGGAGGCGATGGCCCTGCGCGAACGGGCGGTCAGGATCCCCCTGGCCCGCACTGATGTCTTCCGCAAGCCCGGGCGCGAGAGGAGGACGCGGGACGGCAGGGCGCGCTTGACATCTGACCCGCGCCGGTCGCGGGGCGTTGCGTGGCCCGCGCGCAACGTTCGCAAGTGGTGTACGGGCTGTGTACGCCCCGTGCATCCCCGGCGGCCCGGCGGTGCGGGCTTGAATCGGGGGGCGCATCCCGCTATGTGCCCCCTGCATCTGTCAAGGAGCCGACCGTGGCCACCAATCCCGTCCAGTTCATCAACCAGGTCCGCGCCGAGGCTGCCAAGATCGCCTGGCCGACCCGCCGCGAGGTCGTGACCACGACCATCATGGTGCTGATCCTGGCCGCGCTGTTCAGCGTGTTCTTCTCGCTGGTGGACCTGGCGATCCGTTTCGGGATCACCGAAGGGCTGCGGCTGATCGCCAGCTGATCGGGCTTGCATTTCCGGGCGCATGGGGGTATTTGCCCCCGACTGTCCGGTGAACGGCGTGCATCGTAAGGGGTTGCGCGCCGATTTCAGTTTTGACGGACATACGGGAATTCAAGGGGTTGCCGGGCGGGCCGGGTGATTCCCTTCTGACGAACAGGGGTTTGATCGGAACATGGCAAAGCGTTGGTATTCGGTCAGCGTCCTGTCGAACTTCGAAAAGAAGGTCGCCGAGGCGATTCGGCAGGCGGTTGTCGAAAAGGGTCTGGAGGAGCAGATCGACGAGGTTCTGGTCCCGACCGAGGAAGTGATCGAGATCCGGCGCGGCAAGAAGGTCACGTCGGAACGCCGCTTCATGCCGGGCTATGTCCTGGTCCACATGGAGATGTCGGATCGGACCTATCACCTGGTGAACTCGATCAACCGCGTGACCGGCTTCCTGGGCGCCCATGGCAAGCCCCAGCCGATGCGCGACGACGAAGTGAACGCGATGCTGAACCGCAGCGGAACGGGCGAGGCCGCGGCGCCCCGCAACCTGATCCGCTTCGAGATCGGCGAAAAGGTCAACGTGACCGACGGGCCCTTCGACGGCTTTTCCGGCATGGTCGAGGAAGTGGACGAGATTTCGTCCCGCCTCAAGGTCACGGTGTCGATCTTCGGCCGGCCCACGCCGGTCGAACTGGAATTCACGCAGGTTTCCAAGGCCTCGTGATCGTCTGCGGGAGGCTGTGAGGCCGCACCGCTAAGTCGGCCCCTGTCAGGGGCGTGATGATAAGGAGAAGGCCCTATGGCCAAGAAAGTTGTTGGCAGCCTCAAGCTGCAGATCAAGGCGGGTCAGGCGAACCCGTCGCCCCCCGTCGGCCCGGCCCTGGGTCAGCGCGGCATCAACATCATGGAATTCTGCAAGGCGTTCAACGCCCGCACGCAGGAGATGGAGCAGGGTTCCCCCGTTCCGGTCGTGATCACCTATTACGCCGACAAGTCGTTCACCTTCGACACCAAGACGCCGCCCGCGTCCTTCCTGCTGAAAAAGGCCGCCGGTCTTAAGCCGGTGGGCAAGCGCAACCGCGCCAAGGGTTCGGAAAAGCCGGGCCGCGCCGTCGCGGGCACCGTGACTGTCAAGCAGGTGCGCGAGATCGCGGAAGCCAAGATGAAGGACCTGTCGGCCAATGATGTCGATCAGGCGATGAAGATCATCCTCGGCTCGGCCCGGTCGATCGGTATCGAGGTGAAAGGCTAAGCCATGGCGAAGATTTCCAAGAAAAAAGCCGCAGCCCGCGCGCAGTTCGAAGGCAAGGCCAACCTGACGGTCGAGGACGCGATCTCCCTGGTGAAGGGCGCGGCATCCGCCAAGTTCGACGAAACGGTCGAAATCGCGCTGAACCTGGGCGTCGATCCGCGCCATGCCGACCAGATGGTCCGCGGCGTCGTGACTCTGCCCGCAGGCACCGGCAAGGACGTCCGCGTCGCCGTGTTTGCCCGCGGTCCCAAGGCTGACGAAGCCAAGGCCGCCGGCGCCGACATCGTGGGCGCCGAAGACCTGATGGAGACCATCCAGTCCGGCAAGATCGAGTTCGACCGTTGCATCGCGACGCCGGACATGATGCCGCTGGTCGGCCGTCTGGGCAAGATCCTTGGCCCGCGCAACCTGATGCCGAACCCCAAGGTCGGCACCGTGACGGTTGACGTGAAATCCGCCGTGGAAGCCGCCAAGGGCGGCGAGGTCCAGTTCAAGGCCGAGAAGGCGGGCGTCGTCCATGCCGGCATCGGCAAGGTGTCCTTCGACGCCGACAAGCTGGCCCAGAACCTGCGCGCCTTCGTGGACGCGGTCAGCCGTGCCAAGCCCTCGGGCGCGAAAGGGACCTACATGAAGAAGGTCTCGATCAGCTCGACCATGGGGCCGGGCGTGTCGGTGGACGTGGCCTCCGCGACGGCCAATTAAGAATTTTCCGGCGAAAGCCGGGAATGGCGGGGCGAAAGCCGCCCCGTCCTGTCCGAGACGGAGGGTGCGGGGAAACCCGCTTAATGTCCTTCCTGAGATGGGGAAGCATTTTTCCGAAGGATTCCTTCGGGTGATCTTGCCCTAGACGGACCCGACCTGCCCCTTGGGGCGGGAACAGTGAGAGCCGGGGGGAAACCCCCAACTTGGAGTGAAACCGTGGATAGAGCACAAAAAGAACAGGTGGTCGAAGAACTCGGCCAGATCTTTGAAAGCTCTGGCGTCGTGGTGGTTGCCCACTACGAGGGGATGACGGTTGCACATATGCAGGACCTCCGTTCGCGCATGCGCGAAGCCGGCGGTTCGGTTCGCGTGGCCAAGAACAAGCTCGCCAAGATCGCCCTGGAAGGTAAGCCTTGCGCAAGCATCGCCGATTACCTGACGGGCATGACCGTTATCACCTATTCGGAGGATCCGACCGCTGCCGCGCGGATCGCCGACAAATACGCCAAGGACAACGATCGTTTCGTGATCCTGGGCGGTGCAATGGGTGATTCGGCCCTGGATCCGGCCGGTGTGAAAGCCGTCGCCTCGATGCCGTCGCGTGAAGAGCTGATCGCTCAGATCGTGTCCTGCATCGGTGCGCCTGCCTCGAACATCGCCGGTGCCATTGGCGCGCCTGCCTCGAACATCGCGAGCATCCTCACGACCCTTGAGGAGCGTGAGGCTGCGTAAGCAACCCCATCCCACGTGTGGTTGAAAACCCGACGTTGGAACACTAACTGAAAGAACGGAAAAATGGCTGATCTGAAACAACTCGCCGAACAAATCGTGGGCCTGACCCTGCTGGAAGCCCAGGAACTGAAGACCATCCTGAAGGATGAATACGGCATTGAGCCCGCCGCTGGCGGCGCCGTCATGATGGCTGGCCCGGCCGCTGGCCCGGCTGAAGCCGCCGAGGAAAAGACCGAATTCGACGTCGTCCTGGTCGACGCCGGCGCCAACAAGATCAACGTGATCAAGGAAGTGCGCGGCATCACCGGCCTGGGCCTGAAGGAAGCCAAGGATCTGGTCGAAGCCGGTGGCAAGGTCAAGGAAGGCGCTTCCAAGGCCGACGCCGAGGAAATGAAGAAGAAGCTCGAAGCGGCTGGCGCCAAGGTCGAGCTGAAGTAATCGGCCTTCTGGCTGGTTGTAAATGGGGCAGGGTCCGGGGCTTCCCGGTCCCTGCCGAACCTGTCTTGAAGGGCGGTCTGTTCCAGACAATCCTTCAGGGCATGTTCAAGGTTCGGGAGCCGCGCGGTGGGACGGGCGGCGTGAATGGAACCTAATCCCCTGCATTCGTAGGCCCGTGTCCTGGGTGCCCCGACCCGGACCGCGCGCGAAGACGAAAGGTGACAAGACCCCATGGCGCAAGCTTATGTCGGCCAGAAGCGTATCCGGCGCTATTACGGCAATATCCGCGAAGTGCTGGAGATGCCGAACCTGATCGAGGTTCAGAAATCCTCCTATGACCTGTTCCTGAACTCGGGTGAGGGCACCGGCCATCACGACGGCGAGGGGATCCAGGGCGTTTTCCAGTCGGTCTTCCCGATCAAGGACTTCAACGAGACCGCGACGCTGGAATTCGTCAAGTACGAACTGGAACGGCCGAAATACGACGTGGACGAATGCCAGCAGCGCGACATGACCTATGCCGCGCCGCTGAAGGTGACGCTGCGCCTGATTGTGTTCGATGTCGATGAAAACACCGGCGCCAAATCGGTCAAGGACATCAAGGAACAGGACGTCTTCATGGGCGACATGCCCTTGATGACCCAGAACGGGACGTTCATCGTGAACGGGACCGAGCGTGTGGTGGTGTCGCAGATGCACCGCAGCCCCGGCGTGTTCTTCGACCATGACCGCGGCAAGACCCATTCCTCGGGGAAATTGCTGTTCGCCTGCCGCATCATCCCCTATCGCGGATCGTGGCTGGACTTCGAATTCGACGCCAAGGATCTGGTCTTCGCGCGCATCGACCGCCGCCGCAAGCTGCCAGTGACGACGCTGCTCTATGCCCTTGGCATGGACCAAGAAGGCATCATGGACGCCTTCTACGAGACCGTAGACTATACCCTGCGCCGCGAGGGCCGGTCGCAGGGCTGGGTCACGCGCTTCTTCCCGGAACGCGTGCGCGGCACCCGTCCGTCCTATGACCTGGTCAATGCCGACACGGGCGAGGTCATCACCAAGGCGGGCGACAAGGTCACCCCGCGCCTGGTCAAGAAGCTGCAGGAATCGGGCGATGCGCTGAACCTGCTGGTCCCGTTCGAGCGGATCATCGGCCGCTTCGTCGCCAAGGACATCGTCAACGACACCACCGGCTTCATCTATGCCGAGGCCGGGGACGAGATCACCGCCGAATACAACCGCGACGGCGACCTGAGCGGCGGGTTGCTGAAAGTCCTGCTGGACAACGGCATCACCGAAATCCCGGTGCTGGACATCGACCACGTCAATGTCGGCCCCTATATCCGCAACACCATGGCAGCCGACAAGAACATGGGCCGCGAAGGCGCGCTCATGGACATCTATCGCGTCATGCGTCCGGGCGAGCCCCCCACCGTCGAGGCCGCGCAGACCCTGTTCAACAGCCTGTTCTTCGACGCCGAGCGCTATGACCTGTCCGCCGTGGGCCGGGTCAAGATGAACATGCGCCTGGATCTGGACGCGCCCGACACCCAGCGGACGCTGCGCCCCGAGGATATCGTGGCCTGTATCCGCGGTCTCGTGGAACTGCGCGACGGCAAGGGCGAGATCGACGACATCGACCACCTGGGCAACCGCCGGGTGCGTTCGGTCGGCGAACTGATGGAAAACCAGTATCGCGTCGGCCTGCTGCGCATGGAACGCGCCATCCGCGAGCGCATGTCGGGCGTCGAGATCGACACCGTCATGCCGCAGGATCTGATCAACGCCAAGCCGGCGGCGGCTGCGGTGCGTGAATTCTTCGGCAGCAGCCAGTTGTCGCAGTTCATGGACCAGACCAACCCGCTGTCAGAAGTGACGCACAAGCGTCGCCTGTCGGCCCTTGGGCCGGGCGGTCTGACGCGCGAGCGTGCGGGCTTCGAGGTGCGCGACGTTCACCCGACCCATTACGGCCGGATGTGCCCGATCGAAACGCCGGAAGGTCAGAACATCGGCCTCATCAACTCGCTGGCGACCTTCGCCCGCGTGAACAAGTATGGCTTCATTGAAACCCCTTATCGCAAGGTTGTGGACGGGCAGGTCACGGATGACGTGATCTATATGTCCGCAACCGAGGAAATGCGTCACACGGTGGCGCAGGCCAACGCGACGCTGGACGCCGAAGGCCGGTTCGTCGATGAACTGATCTCGACCCGTCAGGCGGGCGACTTCACGCTGAACCCGGTTGATGCCATCGACCTGATCGACGTGTCGCCGAAGCAGCTTGTCTCGGTCGCGGCGGCGCTGATCCCGTTCCTGGAAAACGACGACGCCAACCGCGCGCTGATGGGCTCGAACATGCAGCGTCAGGCGGTTCCGCTGCTGCGGGCCGAGGCGCCGTTCGTCGGCACCGGCATGGAAGCCACCGTTGCCCGCGATTCCGGGGCCGCCATCATGGCGCGCCGGGGCGGCATCATCGACCAGGTGGATGCGCAGCGGATCGTCGTGCGCGCCACCGAAGGCCTGGGCGCGGGCGATGCGGGTGTGGACATCTATCGTCTGCGCAAGTTCAAACGGTCCAACCAGTCCTCGACCATCAACCAGCGTCCGCTGGTCAAGGTGGGCGAGAAGGTCGTGGGAGGCCAGGTCATCGCGGACGGTCCCTCGACCGACCAGGGCGAACTGGCCATCGGCCGGAACGTGGTCGTGGCCTTCATGCCGTGGAACGGCTACAACTACGAGGACTCGATCCTGATTTCCGAGCGGATCCACCGCGACGACGTGTTCACCTCGATCCATATCGATGAATACGAGGTTGCGGCCCGTGACACGAAGCTGGGGCCCGAGGAGATCACCCGCGACATCCCGAACGTCGGCGAGGAAGCCCTGCGCAACCTCGACGAGGCCGGCATCGTCTATATCGGCGCCGAGGTGGGCCCTGGCGACATCCTGGTGGGCAAGATCACGCCCAAGGGCGAAAGCCCGATGACGCCGGAAGAAAAGCTTCTGCGCGCCATCTTCGGCGAAAAGGCGTCGGACGTGCGGGATACCTCGCTGCGCCTGCCGCCGGGGGCCTACGGGACCATCGTGGAAGTCCGCGTCTTCAACCGTCACGGCGTGGACAAGGACGAACGCGCCCTGCAGATCGAGCGCGAGGAAGTCGAGCGTCTGGCCCGCGACCGGGACGACGAACAGGCGATCCTGGACCGCAACATCTATGCCCGCCTGAAGTCGCTGATCCTGGGCAAGACCGCCGTGAAGGGCCCGAAGGGCGTCAAGGCGAACTCGGACATCACCGAGGATCTGCTGGGCACGCTGTCGCGCGGCCAGTGGTGGCAGCTTGCCGTCAGCGAGGAAGACACCGCCAAGGAGGTCGAGGCGCTGAACCATCAGTACGACGCCCAGAAGAAGGCCCTTGAGGCCCGCTTCGAGGACAAGGTCGAGAAGGTCCGCCAGGGCGACGACCTGCCGCCGGGCGTGATGAAGATGGTCAAGGTCTTTGTCGCCGTGAAGCGCAAGCTGCAGGCGGGCGACAAGATGGCCGGCCGTCACGGCAACAAGGGCGTCGTGTCGAAGGTCGTCCCGATCGAGGACATGCCGTTCCTGGCGGACGGCACCCCGGTCGATCTGGTTCTGAACCCGCTGGGCGTGCCGTCGCGCATGAACGTCGGCCAGATCCTGGAAACCCACATGGGTTGGGCATCGCGCGGTCTTGGTATCAAGATCGACGAGGCGCTGGAGGAATATCGCCGCAACGGCGACATGGCTCCGGTCCGCGAGGCGATGCGCATCGGCTATGGCGACGACATGTATGCCGAGACCTTCGAGGGCATGGAGGACGACCTGCTGGTTGAACACGCCAACACCGTGCGCACCGGCGTTCCGGTCGCCACGCCCGTCTTCGACGGCGCAAAAGAGGCGGACGTGAACGACGCGCTGCGCCGGGCGGGCTTCGACACCTCGGGCCAGTCCGTGGTCTTCGACGGCCGCACGGGCGAGCAGTTCGCGCGCAAGGTGACGGTGGGCATGAAGTATGTCCTGAAGCTGCACCACCTTGTCGATGACAAGATGCACGCGCGTTCGACCGGCCCCTACAGCCTGGTCACCCAGCAGCCGCTGGGCGGCAAGGCGCAGTTCGGTGGCCAGCGTCTGGGGGAAATGGAGGTCTGGGCTCTTGAAGCCTATGGTGCCGCCTATACCTTGCAGGAAATGCTGACGGTCAAGTCGGACGACGTCGCGGGCCGGACCAAGGTCTACGAGTCCATCGTCAAGGGCGACGACAACTTCGAGGCCGGCGTGCCGGAATCGTTCAACGTGCTGGTCAAGGAGGTCCGGGGTCTGGGCCTCAACATGGAACTCCTGGATGCGGAGGAGGAGGAATAAGGCCGCCGCAAGCGGTGGGGTGAAACCCCACCCGGCGATGCCCGGCAAGGTGGGGTTCTACCCCACCTTGCGCCTCCCCCGCGCCCTTTCATTAGGAAAAAAGAATGAACCAGGAACTTGCCACCAATCCCCTGAACCCGCTGGCCCCGCCGCGGCAGTTCGACGAAATCAAGATCTCGCTGGCCTCGCCCGAGGAAATCCTCGCCTGGTCGTATGGCGAGGTGAAGAAGCCCGAGACGATCAACTACCGCACGTTCAAGCCGGAACGTGACGGTCTGTTCTGCGCGCGCATCTTCGGTCCGATCAAGGACTACGAATGCCTTTGCGGCAAGTACAAGCGGATGAAGTATCGCGGCCTCGTCTGCGAGAAATGCGGCGTGGAAGTCACGCTGCAGAAGGTCCGCCGCGAGCGGATGGGCCATATCGAACTGGCCGCGCCGGTCGCCCATATCTGGTTCCTGAAGTCGCTGCCCTCCCGCATCGGCCTGATGCTGGACATGACGCTGCGCGATCTGGAACGGATCCTGTATTTTGAAAACTATGTCGTCATCGAGCCGGGCCTGACCGACCTGACCTATGGCCAGCTGCTGACCGAGGAAGAATTCCTCGACGCGCAGGACCAGTATGGCGCCGACGCCTTCACCGCCGATATCGGCGCCGAGGCGATCCGCGCGATGCTGGCCAATATCGACCTGGCGGCGACCGCCGACCAGCTGCGCGAGGATCTGAAGGAAGCCACGGGCGAGCTGAAGCCCAAGAAGATCATCAAGCGGTTGAAGATCGTCGAATCCTTCCTGGAATCGGGCAACCGTCCCGAATGGATGGTCCTGACCGTGATCCCGGTCATTCCGCCGGAACTGCGTCCGCTGGTTCCGCTGGATGGCGGCCGCTTCGCGACCTCTGACCTGAACGACCTGTATCGCCGCGTCATCAACCGCAACAACCGCCTGAAGCGCCTGATCGAGCTTCGTGCGCCCGACATCATCGTGCGCAACGAAAAGCGGATGCTGCAGGAATCGGTCGATGCGCTGTTCGACAACGGCCGTCGCGGCCGCGTCATCACCGGGAACAACCGTCGCCCGCTGAAGTCGCTGTCCGACATGCTGAAGGGCAAGCAGGGCCGCTTCCGCCAGAACCTGCTGGGCAAGCGCGTGGACTTCTCGGGCCGTTCGGTCATCGTGACCGGCCCCGAACTGAAGCTGCACCAGTGTGGTCTGCCGAAGAAGATGGCGCTCGAACTGTTCAAGCCGTTCATCTATTCGCGGCTTGAGGCGAAGGGCCTGTCGTCCACCGTCAAGCAGGCGAAGAAGCTGGTCGAGAAGGAACGCCCCGAGGTCTGGGATATCCTGGACGAGGTGATCCGCGAACATCCGGTCCTGCTGAACCGCGCGCCGACGCTGCACCGCCTGGGCATCCAGGCCTTTGAACCCATCCTGATCGAAGGCAAGGCGATCCAGTTGCACCCGCTGGTCTGTTCCGCCTTCAACGCCGACTTCGACGGCGACCAGATGGCTGTCCACGTTCCGCTGAGCCTTGAGGCCCAGTTGGAAGCCCGCGTCCTGATGATGTCCACGAACAACGTTCTGTCGCCCGCCAACGGCGCGCCGATCATCGTGCCGTCGCAGGACATGGTTCTGGGCCTGTATTACACCTCGATGCAGCGCGACGGCATGAAGGGCGAGGGCATGGCCTTCGCCAACGTGAACGAGGTCGAGCACGCCCTTGCCGCCGGCGAGGTGCATCTGCACGCGCGTATCACCGCGCGCATCAAGCAGATCGACGAGAACGGCAACGAGGTCGTCAAGCGGTATGAGACCACGCCGGGCCGTGTCCGGCTGGGCGCGCTGCTGCCGATGAACGCCAAGGCGCCCTTCGAACTGGTCAACCGCCTGCTGCGCAAGAAGGACGTGCAGCATGTCATCGACACCGTCTACCGCTACTGCGGGCAGAAGGAATCGGTGATCTTCTGCGACCAGATCATGGGCCTGGGCTTCCGGGAAGCTTTCCGCGCCGGCATCAGCTTCGGCAAGGACGACATGGTGGTGCCCGACAACAAGTGGTCCATCGTCGAGGAAGTCCAGGAACAGGTGAAGGAGTTCGAGCAGCAGTATCTCGACGGCCTGATCACCCAGGGCGAGAAGTACAACAAGGTCGTGGACGCCTGGTCGAAGTGCAACGACCGCGTGACCGAGGCCATGATGGCGACGATCTCGGCCACCAAGAAGGACGAGTCCGGGGCCGAGATGGAGCCGAACTCGGTCTACATGATGGCCCATTCGGGTGCGCGCGGTTCGACCAACCAGATGAAGCAGCTGGGCGGGATGCGCGGCTTGATGGCCAAGCCCTCGGGCGAGATCATCGAGACGCCGATCATCTCGAACTTCAAGGAAGGCCTGACCGTTCTTGAATACTTCAACTCGACCCACGGCGCGCGGAAGGGGCTGTCGGACACCGCGCTGAAGACGGCGAACTCGGGTTATCTGACCCGCCGTCTGGTGGACGTGGCGCAGGACTGCATCATCCGCGAACACGACTGCGGCACCGAGCAGGCGATCACGGCATCCGCTGCCGTCAACGACGGCGAGGTCATCAGCCCGCTGTCCGAACGCGTGCTGGGCCGGACCGCGGCCGAGGACGTGCTGGTTCCGGGCGGCGACGAGATCATCGTCCGCCAGAACGAGCTGATCGACGAACGCAAGGCCGACGCCATCGAGCAGGCGGGCGTTCAGGCGGTCCGCATCCGTTCGGCCCTGACCTGCGAGTCGGAAGACGGGGTTTGCGCGCTCTGCTATGGCCGCGACCTGGCCCGCGGCACGCTGGTCAATATCGGCGAGGCTGTCGGCATCATCGCCGCGCAGTCGATCGGCGAGCCGGGCACGCAGCTGACGATGCGGACCTTCCACATCGGCGGCATCGCGCAGGGCGGCCAGCAGTCGTTCCAGGCGGCGTCCCACGAGGGCACGGTCCAGTTCCGCAACGAAAGCATCCTGACCAACGCCAATGGCGAGCAGGTCGTGATGTCGCGCAACATGCAGTTGCTGATCCTGGACGACCAAGGCCAGGAACGCGCCAGCCACAAGCTGTTCTACGGCTCGAAGCTGTTCGTGAAGGAAGGCGAGCGGGTCATCCGCGGCGCCAAGCTGTTCGAATGGGATCCCTATACCCTGCCGATCATCGCCGAAAAGGCGGGTGTCACGAAGTTCGTCGACCTTCTCTCGGGGATCTCGGTCCGCGACGAGACGGACGACGCGACCGGCATGACGCAGAAGATCGTGACCGATTGGCGTTCCGCGCCGAAAGGCAACGACCTGAAGCCCGAGATCATCATCATGGATGAGAACGGAGAGCCGGTCCGCAACGAACAGGGCAACCCGATCAGCTATCCGATGTCGGTGGACGCGATCCTGTCGGTCGAGGACGGCCAGGAAATCCGTGCGGGCGACGTGGTGGCGCGTATTCCGCGGGAAGGCGCACGGACCAAGGACATCACCGGGGGTCTGCCCCGCGTGGCCGAACTGTTCGAGGCCCGTCGTCCCAAGGACCACGCGATCATCGCCGAGATCGACGGCTATGTCCGCTTTGGCAAGGACTACAAGAACAAGCGCCGCATCAGCATCGAGCCGTCGGAAGAGGGCGTGGATGCCGTCGAATACATGGTGCCGAAAGGCAAGCACATCCCGGTGCAGGAAGGCGACTTCGTGCAGAAGGGTGACTACATCATGGACGGCAACCCGGCCCCGCACGACATCCTGCGGATCATGGGGATCGAAGCGCTTGCGGACTATCTGATCGACGAGGTGCAGGACGTTTACCGGCTGCAGGGCGTGAAGATCAACGACAAGCACATCGAGGTGATCGTTCGCCAGATGCTGCAGAAGATCGAGATCACCGACAGCGGCGACACGACGCTGCTCAAGGGCGAGCATGTCGAGCGCGACGAGTTCGAGGAAGAGAACGCCAAGATCGAAGCCAAGGGCGGCCGTCCGGCCACCGGGGAACCTGTGCTGCTGGGCATCACCAAGGCCAGCCTGCAGACCCGCAGCTTCATCTCGGCCGCATCGTTCCAGGAAACGACCCGCGTGCTGACCGAGGCGGCCGTCCAGGGCAAGCGCGACAAGCTGCTTGGCCTGAAGGAGAACGTCATCGTCGGCCGTCTGATCCCGGCAGGCACGGGCGGCGCCACCGCCCGCGTCCGCCGCATCGCGACGGAACGGGATGCCGAGGTGATCGAAGCCCGCCGCGCCGAGGCCGAGGCCACCGCGGCCCTGATCGCCCCGGCCCTGGACGAGGTCGCGTCGGACATGGTTGCCGATCTGCCGGAAAACCGCGACGAGTGATCGCTGTCCAATGATATTCAAAGGCCCGGCAGCAATGCCGGGCCTTTTGCCATGGTGCGGACGGTTCGGATTGCGGGGCCGTCAGGGCCGTTCAGGCCGCGCCGTAGAGCATCGCCAGGGCTGGCATCCAGGCGGTCAGGATGCCGCTTACCAGGGTGGCCGCCGCAGTGGTCCTTTCCAGGGGCCAGCGGACGGCCAGCAGAAGGAAATACAGAAACCACAGCCCTGCCCAGCCGACCCAGCAGAGGCCCAGCCAGATCGCCATCCCGTCCGCGGCATGGCGCAGCGTAACCACGGCCTCGGGCACAACCGAGATCGCCACGAAAAGGCTGAACCAACCCAGTCCCCGCCCGTCGGAACCCGTCAGCCGGTTCATCCCCACCCACAGATAGGTCAGGCTGAACAGCAGCGTCAGGGCGGCGCCCTTGACGGCTGCGGGCGTGTCGGCCCCGGCCATGGACAGGACCGCGACCGTTCCGGTGATGAATGCCGTCGCAAGATTGATGACCACGATCTCCCGGTCGGCGATGCGGTTCATCATCCACAACCCGTTGAGCGTCAGGACCGCGCCGACGAAAAGAAGCGAAAGCGGAAGCAGCATCTGGTATCCCTGAAAATCCGTTCATCCGGCCTGCCGATGGGGGCCGCAGGGCTTGCCTTAGGGCAAGGCGCGGGGGCGGGTTTATGGAAAACTTGACCAAGCACAATATTGCGGCGGTTTAAAATCCGGCACGGCATAATCGCTTGCGCATCCTGCGAAAATTGCTTGCCCGATTGATCGCCAATGCCTAACCGGAAAGCACCCTCCTGTTGGTGAACCGGCCATGCGCACCCCTCTGCTGTCCCCGATCCGGCGCGTCCGGCCTGCTTCGCTTCGTCCCTTGGCGCATCAGCCCGGCGACAACCTGCACGGCGCGCTGATCATGACGCTGTGCATGATGACCTTTGGGCTGAACGACACGGTGATGAAGTTCGTGGCGCAGGACATGCCGCTGTATCAGGCGATCACCCTGCGGGGGCTGTTCGTGATGGCTTTCATCGCGGCCGTGGCCCCTCGGCTTGGCGGCCTCAGCCTGCGGATCCCGGCGGGGGCGCGGGGGCCGATGGTCTGGCGCCTGGTGGGCGAGATCGCCTCGACCATCCTGTTCCTCAACGCCTTGCAGCACATGGCCATGGGTGATCTGTCAGCGATCATGCAGGCGCTGCCCCTGGTGGTGATGGTCGCCGCCGCGCTGTTCTTTGGCGAAACCCTGGGCTGGCGCCGGATCGGCGCGGTGGTTGCGGGCTTTGCGGGCGTGTTGCTGATCCTGCGCCCGGGGGGCGAGGTCTTCGGTCCCTGGGCCGTCGTCGCGGTCGGGGCCATGGCGATGGTGGCGCTGCGCGACCTGGCGACCCGCAAGTTCGGCGGGGACATCAGTTCCGCCACGATCGCCTTCTATGCCGCGACAGGGGTGACGGTCAGCGGCCTTGTCATCAGCCTGGGGCAGGGATGGGTGATGCCCAGCCTGCCGCAGATCCTGCTGTTGCTGATGGGCAGCGCCTTCCTGACGGTGGGCTATGTCAGCGCCGTCGCATCCATGCGCGTGGGCGAGATGTCCTATGTCGCGCCGTTCCGATACACCTCGCTTCTGGTGGCCATCCTGATGGGACTGATCGTCTTCGGCGAATGGCCCGACATGTGGACCTGGGCGGGCTCCGCCCTGGTGGTCGCGGCGGGCATCTATACCATCTGGCGCGAGGCGCAGATCGGCGCGGTCCGCTGATGCGGGTGCAGATGCTGGGCCTGTGCCGGTTTTCCTATGTCGGCCTGCGCGGCTATCAGAAGGACCATGCGAGCGTCGAGGAGCGCCGGGCGTTTCTGTATGACCCCGACCGGCTGGCGCGCCGCTGGCTGTGGTTCACCACGCTGGCGCTGCCCGGCTGGCTTTCCCAGACCGACCCGGATTTCACGCTGGTCATCATGACCGGCCCCGACCTGCCCGAACCTTACCTGTCGCGCCTGCGCGACCTGGTGGCGGAAACCCCGCAACTACGGCTGGAACTGATCCCTCCGATGGAGCGGCACCTGGAAGCCTGCCGCAGGGCCGTCGCGCCCCATGTCGATCCCGAGGCGGATGTCGTGGGCCATTTCCGCCATGACGACGACGATGCGGTAGCCCTGGACTATGTCGCCTCGGCCCGCCAGGATTTCGCGCAGGTCGAGGGGCTGTGGCGCGCCCATGGGCGGCTGTCGCTGGACCATTCCCGCGGGCTGATGCTGCGGGCGGGGGCAGGGGGCGCCGAATTCGTCCCGCGCATCGCCCACAACATGGGCGTGGCCCTGACCATCTTCCTGCGCCCCGACCAGCCGCAGACCGCGCTGCATTTCAATCACACGAAGCTGCCCTTGTGGATGCCGGGAGTGGCGGTCACGCGGCCCTTGATGTTCATCCGCTCGATCCACGCCGACAGCGACTCGGGCGACATGGGGCCGGGCATCCCCTGGCAGATCGAGGAGGCGGATCTGGACCGCCAGCTGTCCCGCCGCTTCGGGCTGGACCGAGCCGGTCTGGACGCCCTTGCCCGCACGGCCTGCCAAAGGGGGTCGTGTTGACAGGCCCGGCGATTCCCCATATATGCCGCACACCCGGCGGGAGACCGTCGGGGACCAGAACCTTGACATGGTCATGATCCGGGCTTCCAAGCGCCCCGATCCTCTGGAATTTTCCCGTCCTCCTCGGATACCGGGGCCGGATGGGTTTGGCATTTCGTGATTCGCGCGAAATGCCGTCGAGAAGTGGCGCAGCAGGCCTGCTGCGAGTATTGACAGAGCAAGACGGGGAACCGAATGCCGACGATCCAACAGCTGATCCGCAAACCGCGGCAGCCCAAGGTGCAGCGCTCGAAGTCGCAGCACCTTCAGGGGTGCCCGCAGAAGCGCGGCGTCTGCACGCGCGTCTATACCACGACGCCGAAGAAACCGAACTCCGCCATGCGGAAGGTCGCCAAGGTGCGGCTGACCAACGGCTTCGAGGTCATTTCCTACATTCCGGGCGAAAAGCACAATCTGCAGGAACACAGCGTCGTGCTGATCCGCGGCGGCCGCGTGAAAGACCTTCCGGGTGTCCGTTACCACATCCTGCGCGGTGTGCTGGATACCCAGGGCGTCAAGGATCGTCGCCAGCGTCGTTCGAAATACGGCGCCAAGCGTCCGAAGTAAGGAGAGACATCGATGTCCCGTCGTCACGCCGCTGAGAAGCGCGAAGTCCTGCCCGACGCCAAGTATGGCGATCGCGTGCTGACCAAATTCATGAACAACCTGATGGTTGACGGCAAGAAATCCGTTGCCGAGCGCATCGTGTACAATGCCCTGGACCGCGTCCAGAACCGTCTGAAGCGCGAGCCCATCGAGGTCTTCCACGAAGCCCTCGACAACGTGAAGCCCTCGGTCGAGGTGCGGTCGCGCCGCGTCGGCGGTGCCACCTACCAGGTTCCCGTCGAGGTCCGTCCGACCCGCCGCGAAGCCCTGGCGATCCGCTGGCTGATCGATGCGTCCAAGAAGCGCAACGAGAACACCATGGAAGAGCGCCTTGCGGGCGAGCTGGCCGATGCCGTGAACGGCCGCGGCACCGCCGTCAAGAAACGCGAAGACACGCACAAGATGGCCGACGCCAACAAGGCGTTCAGCCACTACCGCTGGTAACCGGAAGGAAGGCCCTTTATGGCACGCGAATATCCGCTGGAGCGCTACCGGAACTTCGGGATCATGGCCCATATCGACGCGGGCAAGACCACGACGACCGAGCGGATCCTGTTCTATACCGGCAAGAGCCACAAGATGGGCGAGACGCATGACGGCGCCTCGACCATGGACTTCATGGAGCAGGAAGCCGAGCGCGGCATCACCATCTCCTCGGCAGCGACCACGACCTTCTGGCAGAAGCACGAAGATCCGGTCTATGACCAGGATCCGGCGCAGCGTTGCCGCTTTAACATCATCGACACGCCCGGCCACGTCGATTTCACCATCGAGGTCGAGCGTTCGCTGGCCGTTCTGGACGGCGCGATCTGCCTTCTGGACGGCAATGCCGGCGTCGAGCCGCAGACCGAAACGGTGTGGCGTCAGGCCGACCGCTACAAGGTTCCGCGGATCGTCTTCGTCAACAAGATGGACAAGATCGGCGCCGACTTCTTCAAGTGCGTCGCCATGATCAAGGACCGCACCGGCGGCACACCTTGCCCGATCGCCCTGCCGATCGGCGCCGAGGACCACCTGGAAGGCATCGTCGATCTGATCAAGATGGAAGAATGGGTCTGGAAGGGCGAGGATCTGGGCGCGTCCTGGGTCCGCCAGCCGATCCGCGACGATCTGAAGGACGTGGCCGAGGAATGGCGCGGCAAGATGATCGAACTCGCCGTCGAACAGGACGACGAGGCGATGGAAGCCTATCTGGAAGGCACCGAGCCGGACGAGGCGGCCCTGCGCGCGCTGATCCGCAAGGGCACGCTGTCGCTGTCCTTCTTCCCGGTGATGGCTGGCTCGGCCTTCAAGAACAAGGGTGTGCAGCCGCTTCTGAACGCCGTCGTGGACTTCCTGCCCGCCCCGACCGACGTTCCCGCCTATATGGGCTTCGCCCCCGGCGACGAGACCGAAGAGCGCAACATCCCCCGTTCCGCATCGGATGACCAGCCGTTCTCGGCCCTGGCGTTCAAGATCATGAACGATCCCTTCGTCGGCTCGCTGACCTTCACGCGCATCTATTCGGGCGCGCTGAAGAAGGGCGACCAGATGCTGAACTCGACCAAGGGCAAGCGCGAACGTGTCGGCCGGATGATGCTGATGCACGCCATCAACCGCGAGGAAATCGAGGAAGCCTTTGCCGGCGACATCATCGCGCTGGCGGGCCTGAAGGAAACCACCACGGGCGACACGCTGTGCGATCCCGCCAAGCCGGTGGTTCTGGAAACCATGACCTTCCCCGAGCCGGTGATCGAGATCGCTGTGGAGCCGAAGTCGAAGGCCGACCAGGAGAAGATGGGCCTTGCCCTTCAGCGCCTGGCTGCCGAAGACCCGTCCTTCCGCGTCGAGACCGACATGGAGTCGGGCCAGACCATCATGAAGGGCATGGGCGAACTTCACCTCGACATCCTGGTGGACCGCATGAAGCGCGAGTTCAAGGTCGAGGCGAACATCGGCGCCCCGCAGGTGGCCTATCGCGAGACGATCAGCCAGCCGGCCGAGATCGACTACACGCACAAGAAGCAGACCGGCGGTACCGGCCAGTTCGCGCGCGTGAAGCTGCAGATCGACCCGACCGAGCCGGGCGAGGGCTATTCGTTCGAATCCAAGATCGTCGGCGGCGCGGTTCCGAAGGAATACGTTCCGGGCGTGGAAAAGGGCATCAAGTCGGTCATGGACTCCGGTCCGCTGGCAGGCTTCCCGGTGATCGACTTCAAGGTCGCGCTGATCGACGGCGCGTTCCACGACGTCGACTCCTCGGTCCTGGCCTTCGAGATCGCCTCGCGCGCTGCCATGCGTGAAGGCCTGCGCAAGGCCGGTGCGAAGCTGCTGGAGCCGATCATGAAGGTCGAGGTGGTGACGCCGGAGGAATACACCGGCTCGATCATCGGCGACCTGACCAGCCGCCGCGGCATGGTGCGTGGCCAGGATACCCGTGGCAACGCCAACGTCATCGACGCGATGGTGCCGCTGGCCAACATGTTCGGCTACATCAACAACCTGCGCTCGATGTCCTCGGGCCGCGCGGTGTTCACGATGCAGTTCGACCATTACGATGCCGTGCCGCAGAACATCTCGGACGAGATCCAGAAGAAATACGCCTGACCGGCGTGGCGGGGCCTCTGGTCCCGCCAAACCCATGAAGCGATGAATTGAGGAGTCCTGCGCT
>NZ_JBDPNJ010000040.1:0-16810 GCF_039770665.1 Paracoccus sp. SSK6
GTGGGCATACCGCCCGACCTGACGGGCCAGTCGCGGGGCAAGGCGCGCGTAGCTCTGGCGCAGATCGATCCCGGCTTCTTTCGCCAAGCCGACCAACAGGGCGCGGGCGCGCTCGTAAAGCCGCGCATCCGTGGGATGAGCGATGGTCTTTTCCATCACGGTCGTATCGACAGCCACCCGCTTCAGGCTCTTGTCGCTGACCGCGCCCGCGGCTCGGCCTGCCTCAATAGTCTTGGTCAGCAGCCACTCCACCCCTTCCTCGCCGATCCGCTTGCGCCAGCGCACCAGCGACGAGGGATCGATCGGGGGACGGTGCTGGAAGAACGTCTCGCCAGTGAAGTGCTGGTAATACGGGTTCTCGACCCACCGGGCGACGACTGCCTCGTCAGAGAGCTTGAAGGCGTGCTGGAGATACATCAGCCCCGCCACCAGGCGTGGCGATGTCGCTGGCCGGCCCTGGTGAGACGGAAAGAAGCTCGCCCATTCCCGTTCAAAGAAATCCCAGTCGATCAGTGCCGCAAGCTTCACCAACTCGTGGCGCGCGTCGATCATGTCGACCAGTCTCGGGCGGAGCAGGTCATCCTGTTCAGGGGCACGGGAGTGGGGTCTCATCGGCGACCGGAAATTACAGGGTTTCTGGCCAAAGCATACGAAACCCTGCAATTCAAAGCCAACAAAACCCCAGCTTCAGCACACAAAATCAAAGCAGTAGAAGTTGTTCAGGCCGGACTAATGACCGCAGCAGGTGAGCCTGAGGCTGCGTCAGCCGATCGGCTGAAGGGAGCGACACTGCCACCCTTGCCCCAATCAGCACTCTTAGGTTCAGCAAAAATCATCAGACCTCCACGCTGTCCCGCGCCCACGCCGACCGCTGCATTACTTCTGCCGTGGCGCCGTCAGGCCCTTCGAAGGATCGGCAAGCTGCCCGGCCCGCGCATCGTTGACCGCGTTCAGCAGCGTCCGGGCAGCGTTGCGCACCTCTTCCTGGACGGCCTCGTCATCGTCGAGCGCCTCGTGTGAGGTGGCGTAGGGCTTCCAGTAGCCGATATAGCGGTCAAGCTCGGCCATGCGGCCTGCGGGCCTCAGTTCCATGAACCGAAGCCAGTCGGCCAGCGACCTTCGCACGCCCTCGGCGCCCTCCACATCGCCATGTGCGACCACGGCAAAGAACCGCCCGGCCAGGTGGCGCGGATAGGGCCAGCCTTCCAGCTCCCGCGCCTTGGCCTCCTTGGCGTCCTTGCCATGGGTGAGCGTTGGATCAGGGTTGCCGCCGTCGGCGCAGACCAGGCGGTCCATCATCAGCTTGATGGGTGAGGACACCGAGTACCAGTGCACCGGAGTGATGACGAGGATGCCATGGGCCGCGACCCACATAGGATAGATCTCGTTCATCCAGTCCTGCACCTGCCCTGCGGCATAGTTGGGGTAGCACGAGCAGGGCCAGTGGCAGAGCGCCGCGGCCGTCGAGAAGCAGGCTTTACAGGGATGGATGTGGCGCCCGTATTCGGATGTCAGGCGCGACAGGTCCAGCACCTCCACGTCCGCGCCCTCTGCCTCCACCGCCTCTCGCGCGATTTCGATCAGGCGATAGCTCTTGGACATCTCGCTCGGGCAGGTGTGCTCGGACCGAGGGGAACCGTTGACCAGAAGCAGGCGGGGCGGCCGCGCCGGATCCTGGTGGCGCAGGGCGGCCGCATCGATTGCGGCCTTTGCCTCGATCCAGTCCACCGAAAGATCGTAGTCGGGATCATGGTAGCCCTCTCCTGCCTTGCGCGTGCGGGGACTCTTGTTGCCCTCATGGTACTCCTGCCAGGCTGCTTCGGTCAGGCGGTCAAGTTCAGGGCCGAGCGTATCAAAGGACGGCCCAGCGAATTGCGATCGAAAGCGTGCGGCAAAGGCGGCATGGTCAAGATGCGGATCGGGCATGCCCTTGCGTGGCGCGCGTGTGGTGAACGGCAGTCGCATCGGCGGTTCCTCGGGGAATGGCCCCATAGCCAAGGCAGGACGCCTGCCTCATCAATCTTGCGGTAGAGACAGCATCCTGAAGACCCGGGATGAGGGATGAGTTCCGTCTGGACGCGCATGCCTGTGGAGGCCGCCGCCTTGCACAAGGCGGCGGCCCATGACGCTCTTAGGTTTGCGACGAGCCCGTCTTGCTGTTGCCGCCCCCAGTGGTTTCACTGCTGCCGCTGGTGCTTCCGGCACCGATGCTGCTCGCGCCAGTGCTCCCGGTGCTGTTGCCACCCGTGATCCCGCCACCGCTGCCGACGCCGGTGCTCCCGGTCCCGCTGGAGCCGGACACGCCAGTGCTGGCCCCGCCATCTTTGACGCGCAGGTTATTCTGGACATGCCTCACGCCCGAGCAGCTTTCGGCCAGATCCTCGGCATGGCGCTTGGCGAAGCGGCTCTCG
Organism: Paracoccus sp. SSK6; assembly: GCF_039770665.1. Classification (NCBI taxonomy): domain Bacteria; kingdom Pseudomonadati; phylum Pseudomonadota; class Alphaproteobacteria; order Rhodobacterales; family Paracoccaceae; genus Paracoccus; species Paracoccus sp. SSK6. The sequence goes on from NZ_JBDPNJ010000040.1 coordinate 2,412, forward strand.
ACTGTGCCGGTGAGCGTTACCTCGCTCCCACTGACCGAAACCTCGATGTCAGAGGCGTCGATGTGGCGATCGTCCGACAGGCGGTCGCTGACATCTTCGCGAATGCGGTCGTCCGAACGGCTGTAGTTCTTGGGACCGCGGCCGCTGTGACCCGCATCCCTCTCGCGACGGCGTTGCGCATCCTCGTTGCCGAACCAGGACGCCACCTCGTCGCCCGCGCGTTCGAAGAAGCCGCGGTCGTCGGATCCGCCGCGATAGCTCCCCTCTCTGTAATCGCGTCCACTATAGCCTTGTCCGCCATAGCCTGTTCCGCCAGTGCCGCGCTCCCCGTAACCGGACCCGCCGTAATCGCCGCCCGTGCCCGAAGAATAGTTCGCCATGCCCATGCCGCGACTGGCCATGCGGGAGCGGATGGTTTCAGAATAGCCGCCGCGACCGTAGCCCCCGCCCCGGCCCTGATCAAAGTCGCCGCGGCCCGAACCATAGGGATCATAGCCCGATCCGCCTGCAGAACGGCCGCCATACCCGCCGCCCGAGCTGCCGCCATAATCACCGGAGCGGGAACCATAGTCGCCGGACCGGCCATAGTCATCGCCATAGCCGCCGCGACCAGACCGGCTGCCAGAGCCGCCATATGAACCGCCACGGCTGCCGTAATCGTCGTCCTGACCGCCGTAGCGGCGCCTGTCGGACATGCCGTAATCGCGGTCATCATCCATGCGGCGGCGTCGGTCGGCGTCATCGTCGCCGAACCACGACCGTACCTCGTCACCTGCCCTGTCGGACCAGTCGCGCGAACCACCGCGGCGCGAATAATCTTCCCGGCCACGGTAACCACGGCTGAAGCGATCTCGATCTTCCCAGTCACGTGTCATCTGCTTTCCTCCTGTAGCAGTGAGTGCGGATTGGGCATCCACAGGCCAAACCAACCCCCCGGCTCGCCCGGCGTTCCCACAGAGCTGCCTGAGGGTCGTCCATGACCTGTTCCATCTTGGGTGTGGAAGACCCGTTAATGTCTTGGAATGGAGATGGCTCAAGGGCTGGAGTTGACATCCAGGGACGCAGACGTGCGTCAAATGCAACGTGACATCCCCATGAACAGACGCGGGTCCAGAGGAAAAGCATGGCTGTAAGATGAGGTTGCGCGGCGGCCCGATCCTTCTGATCGGGTGTATCGGCACTTCGGCAGCAAAATGACCGAAACCGATGTCCTCAGCCGGTCTCCACATCGAGCCCCGGAAACCAGGTCTCCAGGATGCCTCGCTCGGTGCCGATCCGGCCGGTCTGCACGACGACATCGACGGACTGGAGAACATAGTCGCGGATCTCCGACAGCGTCAGCGGCATGCCTGCGCGCATCACCAGGAAGGCCAGCCTATTGACGGCCTTGCGCGCGCTTGTGGCATGGATGGTTGTGAAGCTGCCCTCGTGACCGGTGTTGATGGCCTCGAGGAAGGTGACTGCCTCGGTCCCCCGGAGTTCGCCCAGAATGATCCGGTCGGGGCGCAGGCGCAGGGTCATCTCCAGGAGCTTGTCGGCGGAGCGTGCCGAGCTCTCCAGCCGTTCGGCGATCAGGCTGACCGTATTCTCCTGAGCTGGAAGCAGTTCCGTCGCATCCTCGATCAAGGCCAGGCGATGCTCGTCTTCCACCATCCACAGGAGGCGCCGCGCCAGTTCGGTCTTGCCGGAGGAGGTGCCCCCGGAGATCACGAGGTTCATGCGCGCCTCGACGCATGCTCGCAGAAACATATCGGGATCGTCGCCTGTGGTTGCCAGTTCGCAGATGGCCTGCAGCTGTTGGAGCCGTTCCGCCTCGAGTGATACGGTCTGGTCGCGCAGGAAGCGGAAGTGGCGGGGTGCATCGCCGGCCACCCTGCGGCGGAACACCCGAACCGAAATGACCGTTCCGCCTGCAGAGGCGGGCGGGATGATGGCCTGGCAGCGCAGGGTAGCTCCGGCAACCTCCGCGGTGGTCGAGATCGCGGGCTGGCTGTCGGTCAGCGTCAGGCGCTGCTTGTTGGCGATCAGACCCGCCAGGTCCCTGACCTCGACGGGCTGGAGGATGATCCCGGCCAGGGACATATGACTGTCGCCTGCGCGCTCGACCCAGACCCGGCCGTCGGCATTGATAGCGATCTCGATGGTGGTCTCATCGCCAAGCAACGGGCGCAGCACCTGGAGCCGGGTTTCCAGATGGCCCACCTCCGTCATGGGAACATTTCCAGATCGGCGTTCACCATGACCATGACCACGGCGCCCTGATCGACGCTGATCGTGGCGGGGATATCGATATAGTCCTTGATCACCCCGCCGATCGCATCGCTGGCGTTGCTGCCGATGTTCTCGGCCGTGTCGCTCGCGATCCCGTCGCCGCTATCCTCCTCAACGGCGGCCGCGAGCACCGCGGGGGCGGCGCCGATGATCGACACCGCGGCCGCCGCCGAGAAGCGCGCCAGGGTGCGGGTATTGACCCGGCCCGTCACGCCTGCCCGCCCCACGCGGTCTGTTCCGTATGCGGCAAGATCGACCGACTGCCCGCCCGGCGTCACCACCCGGTCCCAGGCCACCATGATCCGCCGCTGGCCCTTCTCGATGGACGAGCTGTAGCGGCCAAACAGCCGCGAGCCGCGCGGGATCAGGACATTGGTCATGTCCATCGACCAGACATCATAGCTGACCGTGGCCGCGACATTGCCCTCGAGCTGGCTGGAGATGGCGTTGGCGAGTGTCGCCTCGATCAGCGTGCCCTGGACCACAGTGCGCGAAGGCTCGGAGATGACCTCAGCCTGTACAGCCTCGGACCGGCCCGCACGCCGGAACCGCTCGGAGGCGTCAGACCGCTCGTCGATGCCGCCCGCCCCGCTGTCTTCCCCTGTCCCGCCGCCGCCTGACCGGTATGCCACCATCGCCGACTGCGTGCGGGCTTGCAGCAGGGCTTCCTCTTCGGCCCGGCGCGCTTCCATCTCTGCCCGGCGCCGCTCAAGCTCTGCCAGGCGCTGCGTTTCCAGATCGGCCTGCACCTGCGTCTGGTTGGCCAGTTCCGCAGCCAGGTCCAGATTGGATTGCAGGCGCAGGTTCTCGCGGGTCAGCTCATCGAGCGCCTGATCCTTGCCGGCCATGTCGCCCTTGAGCTGTTCCAGTTCCGCCCGCAGGGCGTCAAGCTCTTCGGATGACGTCCTCGGGTTGGCTCTGGCCGCGGCCAACTCGGCCCGGACCGCCGCGAGTTCTGCCCTGGTCTGCTCCAGGGCCGCGCGTGCTGCCGCTACCTCAGCCTGGGCCTGCGGATCGGCGACCGTGCGCACGACGGTGCGCATGTCCGGCAGGGCTGGCGCAGGGTTTGGCTCGTTCTCGGTCAGCGTGAAGCCGTCAAGCCCGGTGTCGTCCTGGAACTCGCGAACATCCGAGGTCGGCAAGGGAGAGGGAGCGGGATCTCCCGACGGGATTACCGTCGCCACATAGGCGCCCCCGGCAAGTCCGGCCGCCAGCATCCCCGCAGGCAGCGCCAGGCGCCGCCACAGGGGCGGCCCGGCTGCCGGTGGCTGCATCCGGCGCAGCCGTTCCTCCAGGGGATCGGCTTCCCCCATCAGCGCGTCCTCTGCCCGGCACCAGGCTTCGAGCCCTCCACGCAGACATGGGCGTCGCCATGGCGCAGCACCCAGCGTTCCGAGCGCGCGCCCACGGTGATGACGGTGCCGTTCACACTGGTGTTGACGCTGTACTCCCGGCCCCTTGCATCGGCCCGGAAGACCGACGGGATGGGTGCGCCCGGCGGGATCTGGAACAGTGTGCGCTTGCCGTCATCCGAGATCCCGATCGGCGCGAACTCCGCGGCACCCCTGCGACTCAGGACGCGGTAGGTCATCGGCACCTCCGCCGGGATTGCCGCCGCCGCGGCCGCGCCGCGGGACCGCGATCCGCCGCTGCCCGGCACGGTGAACTTCACCGACCAGTTGGGCGTGGCTCGCGACGACTCCACGGCATGGATGAAGTAGAAGCGCCGGTTGGTCTCGACCGTCAGGTTGGTGCTGACGCCCTCGAGCACCGGCTTGACGGTGAAGACGTTGGAGCCTTCGAGCTTTTCGACCTGAAAGGCCTCGCTGTCGCCAATGGCAATCGAGCGGATGGTCTCGCCGTCACCCAGTTCGACCAGGGTGACGTTCCGGACGCGGGTGTTGATGGTATATACCTGCCCCTCCTGAAAGGTGGCATAGGTCAGGCGGCTGTCATTCCCACCCGCGCGGGGGCGCGCTTCCGCATAGGCTAGGGCGGGCAGGGACAGCGCGAGCAGCGCGACGATGGGGGCGAAGCGGATCATGGCTGGGCCTCCATATCCTGGGCATCAAGGCTTTCGGCCGTGACGCGGTAATCGGTGACGGTGAAGCCGAAGGGGTTCTCCCAGACGAGCTCCACCGCACTCGCGGTGGTGGGCTCGAAGACATAGCGGACCGTGGCATAGAACTTGCCGACCCGGTCCGGCTCGCCGGGCTTTTCGAGGCGCTTGGTGAAGCGGACCTGGGCGGTGTTCTCGGCAACCGGTGTGATCGACAGCACATCCACGATGACCTTGCCGCTCGCGCCATAGATCAGCGGCGGATAGTTTGGGTTCGTCTTGTCCCATTGTGCCTTCAGGGCCGCCTGCACGCGGGTCGCGGACATGCGGTAGACCCGCAGGATACGGGCCTCGTTATCGGCCTCGTCATAGGTCTCGCGGCTCTTGACGTAGTTGTAGAGGAGCGACTGCTCCACAGCTACGCCTTGCTCGACACCGGCCGCCTCGATCCGGACCGCGCGCTCGGCCAGACCGGTATCCTTGTCCACGATGGTTACGAAAGCCTGTGTTTCCTTCAGGGGCAGCGCCAGCCCTGCGACGGCGACCCCGCCGAGACCCACCAACACCCCGCCGATGGCCACGCCCCAGGCCAGCCGCTCGCGCCGGCGGACACCGAAGATCAGTTCGGTTTCCAGGATCGTCCTGCTGTCAGCCTCGCCGTCCTTCATGGCCTTCTCCAAAGATCGGGCGCCTCAGGCGCCGCTGTCACCCTTGCCTTGCATGATGTTGATGCCGCGCAGCTTGGCGCGCAGGTCGGCACCCTTCTCGGCCCATGCCCGGTCCCGGGCACGGGCGGCAAGCATCGGCGTCTTGCCTGTGAGTGCGCCGGATATGAATGCTTCTCCGCGGGCCTTGAGCGCCTCTCCTCCCCTGCGAAGCCCGGCACCGGTCGCAGTTGCGGGAAGCAGCATCGGCCGCCCCACCAGCCGCACTGCCTCGGGTGCGAAGTTGGCCAAGTTGAAGCTGCCGGTGATGTTGGCGGCCGCGGTGGGGATGGCCAGCAGCGCGAAGATGCCCACAAAGGCAACGCAGAGAAATCCAAGGATCATGGAAAAATCCCGCACCTCGGCTTGCGGTCTGAACTGCGCTTCGGCCATTGTGACAACCGCGCCAATCACTGCAGCTGCCGCAATGGGGTAAAGCAGGTATCCTACGAACGAGGTGAGCCAAGCTTCGAAGAGGCTCTTGGTGCGCTCGAACAGCGTGGCAATCATCGCTAGCGGTGCCACACCCAATAAGAACGCGATCATGATCTTCGAGAAGCCGACGATCAGCACATAGGCCGCCATCAGGATCGACAAGATGATGAACAGGAACCCGGCGATCACGCCCCGGGCGATGGCACTTTGAGCCGCCGCGGCCCCGTCCGCCACATCCGACATCTGCACCGCGAACTTGTCCATGGCCGCCTCGGGCGTGGCTGCCCCGCCGTGAAAGAAGCTAAGGGCAAGATTGCCCGCGCCTGAAGAGAGCGCATCATAGATCGTGCCGAAGTTCGCCCAGGAGCGGGCAAACAGGAAGACCAGCACGATCCTTGACACGACTTGCCAAGCATCGCGCATGGACAGCCGATAAGCCCCAAGCGCCATGTTGACCCCGACCAAGGCGATCAGGAGCGTGGTCACGATCGTCAGCATGGGGTCGAGAGCATCGGCAGTCGACGTGAAGTATGTCTCGCCAACGTCGAGGACTGCTGCGTCCAGGTCGCCGAGAATGGTTTCCACCAAGGCCATCAGTATTCTCCACACATGGCGTCGACGATCTTGATCTGTCGTTCGTAAGCTTCGTAGAGGCCGCGGGTGTGGTCAGGCGTAAGGACATCCACGTCCAATTCCTTGCGCAACCGATCCTCGAACCTGACCACCGTCTCGTGTGGGATGATTTTTCCGGCACAGGTGCAGTCCTGTGTTGCGATGACATTCGTCGTTGAAAGATAAACCGCGATGTCTCGGTAGGCGCGATCGCCAGGCTTATTGGATCGGCGCAGATTGGCATTCATCTCCGGTGTAGGCTCGCAGGTCCGGTTCGGTTGGTTCTGATCTGCGCTTGGCACCCGTTCGACACTCGACACGTCAACATCGGATGACAGGTCGAGGTTCAGGAAATCCTCCTCGGCTTTCCGTTCCGCCTCGCTCATTTCGGCCTGTTGGTCCAAGAGTTCCTGCAGTTCCGGCTCGGGGAGGACAGGAGGCGCTTCGGAGGTTTGCGCCAGGCCCATCGTGCCAAGGCCCAGGATCACCAGCCCGCTCAGCAATGCCGTCCGTCTCATGGTCAGTCCTCCAGCTTCATGCGCAGGTACTTTTCCTCGTCGGCCGCGGTCGCCGCGTCCATGACACCCATGTTACCCTGACCGACCGTCTGGATCGCCTCCATCGACCAGACATTGGCCAGCGCGATGCCAAGCTCGGCGGTGACCCGCGTGTTGAGATCGATGGCTTCCTTCAGCCCGGCCGTGTCGGGAATGGTCTGCACGAGACCATCGAGCCGCGTCAGGCTGTCCGTCGCCGCCTGCGCCGAGCTTTCCGCCGCCACGCTCATGAAGGCATTGACGTTGGCGGACTGCCCGATCCTGGCCGCTGTCTGGTCCTCGCTCCCGGCCAGTATGTCGACGCGCTCCCGCGACAGGCCCGCGGTTGCGAAGGTGCCGTCCACATGACCCGTGACGGTGCGCCCGCTGCCCAGGATGTCGCCCGAGGCCAGCACACGGGTCCAGTCGCCCTTGCGCGCGGCCTCGACCGAGGTGGTCAGGTCCGAGAACCCGGGCAGGATGTCACGGAGGAAGCTCTCGGGATCGACGCCGAGGTCGGCCAGGGTGAGCCCATTGCGCAAGGCGCCGATCTGGTCCTGCAGCAGCACGATCTGCTGGAGGAGCTGCGTCGTCTGCTCGTCGAGCTTGAGGTTCTGGGCGATCTGCTCCTTCAGCTGCAGCTTTGCCTCGGTCAGCTGTTCGGCGAGCTTGGCCAGGCTGGTCGCGTCGATGGTGGGCACGCCCTGTCCGGTGACGGGCAAGGCCAGGACGCCGGACAGGGCGCCGAGTGCGAGTGCTTTCGAGATCCGTCTCATCCATCGATCCTCATGTTCAGGTAGTCCTCGTCGCGCGCATAGGCTTCGAGGAGCAGCGCGGTGCGGGCGGCCTCGACCTTGCGCTCCACTGCTTGCAGCCGGGTCAGGATCACCGCCATGCGCGCCACCTCGGCGCGGGCATAGGTGTTCAGATCCATGGCGGCCTTCGCAGACCGGGTTGTCTCGACCTGCCGCAGGATGTCCTGCAGCCGGGTCATGGAGCCGTGCATGGTGTTCAGGCTGACCGCGGCATATCCCAGGGCCGCATCCGAGACGTTGGAGGCTTCGGCAATCACCATGTCGCGTGGATCGAGTGTGCCGATGGCCTGCGGATCACCACCCATGCGGGCCGCATAGCGGTTGTAGTAGTCGGTGATCCTCGCGACGTAGGTTCGGGTTTCCGCATAGGGCGGGATGCCGCCATATCTCGAGACGGCGCCGGGTCCGGCATTGTAGGCGGCAAGCGCCAGCGGCATGGTCCCGAACATGCCGAGACCTTTCAGGAGATACCGCGCCCCGCCATCAAGCTGGGTGCGGGGATCCTGGCGGCTGCCATCGTCTGGAATGCCAAGCTCGGTGAAGGTGCCCGGCATGATCTGGGTCAGCCCGAAGGCACCGACAGGACTGCGGGCGCCGATGGAGAAATTCGACTCCTGCTTGACAAGCGCCTGCAGCCAGCAGCGGAACTCGACCGCATCGATCCCCGCCCGCGCCAGGGCGGGATGTCCGGCATGAGCCTGCGCGGTGTCCGCGATCATCTGCTCGATCGTGAGCGGCGCATCGCCCATGATGCGGGCGGCATAGGGGTTGTTGTCGGGGATAGCGTAGATTCTCGCGGCACCCGTGAAGACACCGTCACCCGAGACCCCCGCTGCTTCGAGGCCCGGCACGAAGCGGGAGGTCTCGGACAGCAGATCGAGCGTCTCCTGCGCCGCCGCAAGCTGTTCGCCCCGCGCCGCGATCTGTCGGAGCCGCTCCTCGTTCTTGGCCTGTAGCTCCCCTGTCCTGGCCACCTCTTCGCGCAGGCCGAGCACCTCGAGGGCAACCTTTTTCGCGTCGATCACCGGCACGCCTTGCCCCGCTACGCCTGCGGGGATCACCACAAGGGCGATCAGGATGCAGGCGGGAGCGGAAACGCAGGCCTGCATCGCACGTCCTCCTACTTGCAGGGACTTGTGGCCAGGAAGGCCATGCCCGACCAGCAGTTGGTCTTACGGATCGGTGGGTCGCCACAACCCGCGAGCAGGGCAGCCAGGCCCGCGAGCATCAGGAGCTTACGCATCGTGGGTCCTCCAGAAGTGAGGCCGCGCGGCATAGTCGGCGCCGAAGGCCCGGCGGCCTGCCTCGCCGCCGCCGAGCGCCGTCAGAAGAGGGCCGAGCGGCGAGAGATCGACATCCAGGATCGTGGAGCCGTCACCGTGCCGCCACAGGGCCTGACGCTCGCCCGTCCGTCCCGTCAGGATGAAGTGTAGCTCGTTCTCGGTGAAGCCGAAGCCCTCATAATCCGCGACGTCGGCCGCCCGGTTGGGAAAGATCATCTGATTTGGCATGGCCTGGATGATCGAGCCGGAGTGGCTGTCGCGGATCTGGGACGGGAACTGCGTGAGCAGCACGACCACGACATTGAGCTTGCGCACTGTGACCAGCCACTTCGGCAGCCACCGGGCGAAGAAGGTATCGTCAAAGACAGTGGAGGCCTCGTCGATCACCAGAAGGGTGGGGCGCTTCTCCTCGAAGAGAAGCTCAAGGCGGCGAAACAGATAAGACAGCACCGCCGTGCGTTCCGTGGCCATGGACAGGATCTCGGTCAGGTCGATCCCCGTCACAGGCGCGGTGAGATTGATTACCGGCTGATCGGCGTCCCCGAAGACCCAGGCGTAGCGCCCCTCGGGTGCCCATTCGGCAAGCTTCATCGCCAGTTCGCGGCTATCTCCCACATCGCCGATCAGGTCCCCGAAATGGGCGAAGGTCCTGAGCGCCTCCGGTGCCTGACCGTTCTGGCGAACGGCACCTTTGAGCGCTTCGGCCTGCTGCGGCGTGAGCCGGGGACCGTCGCGCTCGACCAGCCGGGCCAGCCAGTCCAGAAGCCAGGCCTCTCCGCGGGGGCCGCACTCCGTCAGAAGGGGGTTGAGCCCGGTGGGCTGACCCGCGCGAATGGCCGCATACCGGCCCCCAAGTGCCGTGATCGCCATGCGCAGTGCCTGGTCCTTGTCAAAGAGGATCATCCGGGCACCCGTTCGCTGCGCCTGCGCGGCCAGAAACGCCATCAGCGAGGACTTGCCGCTGCCCGAGGGGCCAAGAAACAGCGTGTGCCCGATGGTGGGCTCGGCCTTGGGATCGCCCGGCGCATGGAAGCTGAAGCGATGCGCGGCACCCGTTACCGTCTGGAACACCGTGACCGGCGTGCGCCAGGGCAGGGCCTCTGGCCTGGTTCCCGCGCTCGCCATGTGGAAGGAAGCCATGTCGGCGAAGTTGATCGACTTGGTGAGCGGGCTCCAGATCTCGTAGTCCTGGTTGCCGGGATGGGCCGCGAAGTAGGTGGCAGCCATCGTGTCATTGCAGCGCACCAGCTTTACCTTGGCCTGTTCCGCCACGCTGCGGACCTGGGACACCTTTGCCTCCAGCATGGCAGGGCTCTCGGCAAAAACCGTGATCGTCAGCTGGTGCTCGCCAAAGCCGCAGCGGCCCGACTCCACGTCGTCATAGGTCTGGTGCAGATCAGCGGCGATGGAGCCCACCAGATCGCCCGCGGCTTCCATCTGCTGGATGCGGCGCTTGGCCAGCTCGCTGACCTTGCCCATGGCAACGGGCGTATAGGAATGCGAGATCACCGTGTCGGTACCGGCATCAAGGGCGTCGAGCATGCCCGGCCAGGTCTGCTGGGCATTGCGCCAGACCGACAGGACGGCCGCATGGCGCGGCCCGTCAAAGCCGTCGTGGAACTCGGCTAGTGGTCCTTTGAACCGGACCGACAGCAGCGAGACGTCCTCGGCGATCAGCGTGTGCAGCCCGCGATGCTCGGGCCGGTAAAGTCCGGTGCTGATGGCCGCATAAAAGCCGAGAAGCGTGCCGTCGCTGATCCTGAGGCGATGGGCCTTGAGCGGCAGGCTGGTTTCCAGGATCGAGACGACCTCGCGGAGTTCGCCCAGGCGTTCGGCAGTGTTGCGGTCGAGAAGCCGCCCGGCGGCCTTTGCAAAGAACGGCACCTTGAGCGGCACCCGCTTGTTGCGCACCACCGTCAGCACCAGCATGAACTCGCGCAAGGCGCGGCCGGACAGATGGCCGCGCCATGCCATCTCCACGTCCTGCGCGAAGCCCTCCCCATAGAGGGGCTTCAGCCCGAAGGCAGCGGGCCGCATCAGCCGGTGGACGTAAAAGGTGAACCGGTCATCAAGCCCGTCAAGGATAGCGGCGAAGCTCCGGGCCAGATCGAGGATGTCCCGGTCCGAGGCGGTGATCCCGTCGATGCCGCCGATCTCCAGGCTCATCATCAGTGCATTCTCGCGGGTGCGCACCGTGTGATCTTCGACTTCGAGCGCGTAAGGCATCTCCGCGTAGACCTGCGGCGATCTCGGCACATGGCGCCGCGCGCGTTCGCTGACCGGGAGAGATCGGGCGCTAAACATAGTGGCGGCCCAGCCTTCGTTTCCTTCGCGACAAAGGCGGCGGGGTCTTTCTCATCACCACCGCCACCGCCTTGTGGCCGTTCGGGTTCATTGCGGTGATCAGGCGGGCGAGGCCGTACCAGAGCGGTGCGGTCAGCAGCCATGGGGCGGCCTTGGTCCAGATGAAGGGCAGCATGACAAGCGCGCCGACCGCCATCGTGTAGGGCATTGGTAGTCCCAGGAGCCTGGCCTGGCGCGACAGCCCGAGAATGACGGCATGACGCTCCATCAGCTGAAGACCGCCTTCAGGTCCGCCACAAAGCCCGGCGCGCCGAAGACCAGAAAGGCGCCGACGGCAATCATCAGCACCCACATCCAGCTGATCTTGTTGAAGGCGGCCGCAAAGCCTGCCAGCACCAGGGCCACCGTGAAGAAGACGGTGGCGATGTTGCCGCGGATCCAGGCGACAAAGTCGTTGCCGACCGTATCGGCTTTCGTGAAGTCCACGCCCGATTGCGCCAAAGCATCGCCAGAAACGGCAGTTACAAGGATCGCGGCGAGGAGGGCGGGCATCAGGAAACGGATCGGAGCCATGATGGTGGCCTTTCCTAGTTTCGGAGGAGGCGGTCTCGTTCCGCGAGCACGCGGATCACGTAGTCACGGGTTTCCCGATAGGGTGGAACGCCGTGGTAGCGTTCGACGGCACCAGGCCCGGCATTGTAGGCAGCAAGCGCCAGAAGCGGAGAGCGGAACACCTGCAGCTGAAGAAGGAGGTAGCGGGCGCCGCCATCGAGGTTTTGCATCGGATCGTGCGGGTTCACGCCGAGCCTTGCGGCCGTACCGGGCATCAGTTGCGCGTAGCCGATGGCACCTTTGTGACTCACTGCATGGGGATTGAAGCGTGACTCCTGCCAGACCAGGGCTTGGAACAGAGCGGCCCACTCTCGCGGCGAGATATCGTTCTGCGAGAGGGCAGGGTGATGCTGGTAACGGAGCGCCACTGTTCGCGTGGCAGCGATGCCGGTCCCGTGGCGGCCGGAGCCTGGCTGGTCAGATAGTGATGCATCCAGAGGCGCCAAAAACATCATGGCGTTCCCAGAGTTGGCCGCTCCCTTATCAGCGGCCACACCTTCTCGTGCTTGCAAGTTGATGCGACGACCGTCAGCATCGAAGTGCTGCACGGAACTGGAACCGCTTATACCAATCTGCCTTCCGCTTGCGTCAAAGCGCAGAACATCGGCTGCGGCAGGTGAGACAGTTCCGATCAGGCTGACTAAGATCGCAGTTTTGACAGAACCATGCTGCCCTCGCTTGAACGAGGTTGCCGTTTCCACGACAAGGCTCCAAACGAATTTTCGGCGGTCTGGACGATAAGCAATCCGAAGCGCGGATGCGGGTGACGCGTCTTGTTCGCCTGAGTTAGAGCCGCGCCACCATGGTGATGCCTTTGGCTCCGGGAATAACCGTGGCGGTGATCCCCAGATCCGTCTGAGCGTTGAACAGCCCGGTGGTGGTCTTGATCTCCTTGTACGCGTAATCTGACGGATCAAGCTTACGTCCAGATTGCTCTGCCCGCCGTCGTTCACGGTACAGGTCTCTCTGAGCGACGACCACACCAAAGCGGCCTGTTTCTGGCTCGAAGGCCACCAGGTACCAAGACCCTCGGACCGTGTTTTGTGCTGGGACAGGGTCTTCGGCACAAACCACGTGAAGTTCCCAGCCGTCCAGGAGTTTTTCCCTACACATGTCAACGGTGAGCACCTCGTTGCTAACCTGGACTTGGTTGGTCATGCGACGCGCTCCACAAAGCAGTCTAACGCGTCTACGCCAGACTATCAAAATACGTATTCACCGCGCAAGTAGGTAAAACGGAGATTCTCACCTTCCTTGCCGAGTGTCTGTTATCCGTGTTGGCCGAGAATTTTCAAGCTACAGCAACTCCACAAGCCTGTTCGTTTTGAACTCTACTTCGCCTTACATTTGAGCAACTTGAGGCCAGAAAGATTTTGCCAAGTCGAACTTGGATAGTGCCCCAGGGCATGGTGTATGAGCGCCGACCTCCGGAAAGGTCAGGGTTCGATCAGGATGCCACGGCGGGCAGCCTGACGTTGGGATTGTCGGTGACGCGGGCGAGCGTTTCAAGGCTCATATAGCGCCGGGCGACGGTCCATTCGTCGTTTGTCTCGAGCATCAGCGCGCCGACGAGACGAATGACTGCATCGTCGTTCGGAAAGATGCCGATCACGTCAGCGCGTCGCTTCACCTCGCGGTTCACCCGTTCCAGTGGATTTGTGCTGGCGATCTGAGCCCAGTGTTCGCGGGGGAAGGACATGTAGGCCAGCACATCGTCACGGGAGGCGTCCATCAGGGCGCCCAGCTTCGGCTGCTTCTCACGCAATGCATCCGCGACGATATCCCACTGCTTTTCCGCCTCGGCCTTGGTTTCCTGGGCGAAGATCGTCTTCAGCATCGCCGCCATGGCGGTGCGGCTCTTGGCTGGAGCATGGGCCAAGGCGTTGCGCATCCAATGAACCCGGCATCTCTGGTGGGTTGCATTGAAGACCCGGCGCGCGGCGGCCCGCAGACCCTTGTGGTCGTCGGCGATTACCAGCTTCACGCCGCGCAAACCGCGGTCGGCAAGGGATCGCAGGAACTCTATCCAGAATGCCTCGGCCTCAGAGAGGCCAGTCGCGACCCCCAGCACCTCGCGCTTGCCGTCCTCGTTGACCCCGACGGCGATTATCACGGCGTGGCTGACAATCCGCCCGCCTTCGCGCACCTTCAGATAGGTCGCGTCGAGCCACAGATAGGGCCACGCGCCCTCCAACGGACGGCTCAGGAACGCGTTCACCCGCTCGTCGATCTCGGCGCAGAGGCGGCTGACCTGGCTCTTGGACATGCCGCCCGCGCCCATGGCCTTGACCAGGTCGTCGACCGAGCGGGTTGAGACACCGTGAACATAAGCCTCTTGGATCACCGCCACCAAGGCCTTCTCGGCTGTGCGGCGCGGTTCCAGAAAGCTGGGAAAGTAGCTGCCCTTCCGGAGCTTCGGGATCTCCAGCGTGATCCGCCCGGCCCGGGTGTCCCAATCGCGGTCGCGGTATCCGTTGCGCTGAACCTCCCGCAGGGCCGTTCGCGCCCCCTTGGCAGCCCCGGTCCGCGCCTCAACTTCGGCTTCCATGATCCGCTCGGCCGCAAAGGCCAGCATCTCGCGCACGAGATCGCCATCAGCCTGCTTCTCAACCAGCTCGATAAGCGCCATTCTGTCATTGGTCATCGTCGTCTCCATTCCAGGTTTCAGGTCTTGCAACCCAAACCTACTCCGAAGATCGGCGATGACCGCCAGCGTTACCTACGGCCGCGCGGCTCGCGCTACGCCAAAGGCTCCGCGCGCGGCCTCC